>JAAXVZ010000029.1 GCA_013335235.1 Nanobdellota archaeon
TAAGCCTGCCTTTCTTGTCAAAATTCACCATGCCAGCCTTTTCCATCTGCTGGAGGATCTTGACGACGTGGGAATAGGTACAGTCAACCGCCTTTGCAAGATTAGAGGCATATATAGCATTCTTTGGGCTTCGCCTCATCTCTATCAGCATGAAAGCTGGCTTTTCCCTGAAGAAAACATTGAGCATGTCTGTCTTTCCCATCATCATTCTAAAAAATTTAGTATTTTAAAAAGGTTTCTAATCTATATGCTATAAACTATAGTTTATAAAAATAGTCTTTAATACCTCTGGATTGGTTTCCCTATACTATAGTTTATCCGGCATAGAAACTATTAAATAATCTTAGCGCAAGCCTATAATCCATGGAAAAAGAAGAAAAAAAACAAGAGAAAAAATCCACACATGTTGAGAAAGTCCAAGAACATCTGAACACCAAGCTGGCTATCCCTGTATTTGTGATAATACTTGTAATAGCGCTTATACTCTTTATCTCTCCAATATTTCCTTATGAGAATGTCCAGATTGTGACAGAAAAGGAGCTCTATGAGGAAATGACCACTGTCACTGAACCAGATATGGAAAACCCCATTCAGACAAGGGTATGTGAGGATGTGCCTGCAAGAGTCACCATAACAGACTTCAAGGTTATAGGCAAACCTTATGGTTTGTCCGGCTACAAATGTTATGCAGAATTCAAGGTGACAAACCAGGAGAAGACCGAGGGTGAATGGGAATATATGGTCGAATTCAATGTGAGCGGAAAGAAAGTTGTGACAGGTTCCATTATGCAGACAATACCGCCTATTGCGCCTGTCAAATACTACTTTGAATCCAAGGAAGGTGAATGCACCGCTGTCGATAAGATCAGCGCAAGCTATATCCTTGTGTCAAGCCCTACAACCCAGGAATGCAAGTTTGAGACAACATACCCGGACAAGACAGTGAACAGACCAGTCCAGAAAGAAAGGGATGTCAAGAAAGAAGTGACATTAAAAGGGACTGAGTCGCTTCTCCAGAAGATCATGGGCGTAAATAAGTAAAGGTTTTTATATAGCGTTTTTCCGCTTTCTTTTTTATGTTTGATATAGAGGATTGGTACTATAACCCGTGGATCCATGAGGAAGAGGAAAGGGAAGGCTGCGTATAGTCTCCTATCCAATTAAAGTATAGATTTATATTCGTATTCTGATGAAAGGTATTGTAGCTAGATAGATGAAAATAGACAAGGTGATTGAGATGGGATGCTGTAGAGATAACGGACAAAAAGACACTTGCTGTAAAGACGAGACTGAGGAAGAGCACCATTGCGGCTGCAAAGAGAAGAAAAGCGAAAAGGCAAATATGCCAGGCAGGACAGTCACACGCAGGGTTTTCAAATAGGTTATTTTATTTTAGTCTTTTATAGAATATGCCTACTTTTATAAAAAGAGTAAAAAGCGCCCCTGCGAGGATTTGAACCCCGGTTCCAAGATCCGCAATCTCGTGTGCTATCCAAGCTACACCACGGGGGCATATGATATTGATTTTTCTCCTAAGATTTAAAGGTTAGGTATTATAGAGACTAGTCAAGCTGATTTAGAGGTGGAATATATCCGAATGCCTGACGAAGAAAGATAAGTGACTGCTCAACCTGAAAAGCGTTCATATCTGTAAGCCAGAGCCTAGGTGGCGTTACCTCTTCATGATATTTCTCTTTGAACCTTAATTTTTTGGCCATAAGGTCTGTTTTTTCTGCTAAATCAAGAAAATCTGCCTCAGGAGGAATATATCTTGTACTAAGAGGGAATATATGAATATAAGATTCATGCTCCTCTGGAACAATTGAAGTGCCTAATGGCATAGGATAGGGCAACTCTAATCCATTTAAACCTGGGTTCTCCGAGTAAGGGCAGTAAAGACCCTCATCGCTCTTGTAAAGCATCAGTGTGCCAGGCATCAGCTTTTCCTGCTTTTGGAGTTCCCAGACATGCTGCATTACCTTCCTGACACTATATTGATCTTCAATTGCCTGATCCCATATTGTCTTCAGCATACCATAGTTTTGGATTTCAGGTAGAGTGCCTATTGGGTGCTCAGGACCAAATGCTAGGTTAATGAAGGGTTTTGCATCAGGATCTTTTACGTCAAGTGGTGATAAATCTACCAAATACGCTGCAAATAATTTTGGCTCATACAGGTCCATCATCCGTTTCACAAACAACTTAATTATAAATCTAACCATTTTACTCATTCTACAGTTATAAAAAGGTGATAAAATGACAACCAGATTCATCCTGCCTAATAAGCAGCCACCATACTCCAAGGGAGTTCTCCACGACAACAAATACACATTAGAAGTATCAGGCCATGTGGGTTTTGACCCTGCGACAGGAAAACTGGCACAGGGGATCGAGCAGCAGACAGAGAAGACACTAGACGCAATAAAAAAAGTGCTGGCTGAGGTCGGCTGGGGCTTTGAGAATATCACAAAAGTGAGGATATACCTTCTCGACATGAAAGATTACTCAGTTGTGAACCAGATCTATGCAAGATATTTCAATGGCGAGTTCCCGTCAAGGGTCGCGGTTGCGGTAAAACAGCTGCCAATGGATGCGTTGATAGAGATAGAATGCACTGCAACAGGCTCAAGTGTCAAGCAAAGTTAATCATTTTGCTGCATCTTTCTGCAGAGCTTTCATAAATTTTATAAAGTCCAGATGCGTAGCATATCACTTGGGGGTGTTAGCGTTGGTACTTAAGCAAGGCCTATCGCTAGACCAGCTTACAAGGAAGAAGGCAGAGGAGATGCTCATTTTAAAGCGCCTCTACCGGATGGAGCTAGTGGACAAGAGAGAATATTCTTTTGCCCGCGAGGTCCTCGAGAGCAAAGCAGGTATAGTATAGGCGACATCAATATAAATCAGTGTTGATTTAGCGTAAGCTATGCTAAAGCAGATCTCAGGCCAGTCTTATTTCTATAATGACAAGATATGCACAGGCGTGTTCATCCTTCATGAAGGCGCAGTCATAGTCGACGCGGGGATCGATGAAGACTACTCAAGGAAGCTAATCAATGCCATCAATTCTAAAGTCTCAAAACTAATCCTGACACACTCGCACGGAGATCATTATGGCGGCGCAGGGCTAATCCAGAAGCGGACAGGCTGCAGGATATTTGCTCCAAGGATAGAAGCGACAATAATCGAGCACCCGGAGATCGAACCCATGTATCTTTATGGTGCGTCTCCAATTGACGAGCTGAAGAACAAATTTTTTATGGGAAAGAGCGTGAAGGTAGACAGCATCCTCGAAGAAGGGAAGCATGATGGCTTTGAAGTGATGCTGCTTCCAGGCCACAGCCCAAATATGGCTGCTGTCCTCTCACAAGAAGGGGTATTGTATGCCAGCGATGCATTCTTCACGCATGAGGTAATGGAGAAATACAAGATACCCTATCTCTTTGATGTCGAGCAGATGCTAATCTCATTAGAGAGGATAAAAAGAGCAAAGTTCAACCATGCTGTCCTGGCTCATGGCGGCCTCCTGACTTATCGTGATGCTATAACTGCAATAGATGAAAACATCGCAAGACTGGAACAAGTTGGGGAGAAGATACACAGCTTCCTGAGACATCCAAACACAATAGAAGGCGTCATGGACCATCTATCTGCCGAGTACGATTTGTATGTCGCAGTCGGACAATACTTCCTGAACCTGTCAATTGTGAAAGCATACCTAACATACCTCAGGAAAAAAGGAAGAATGAACTGCCAGATAGAAGGAAAAAGACTATTATGGAAATCCCTCTAAAGGTATCTGAATACATATTCTTTCTCGAACCTGAGCTTTGGCCTTGGCTTGTCCGCAGGATAGCCGACTGGACATATGACTGTGGGCACAAGGTTATTTGGAAGTTTCATCAGCTTAGCGTAATCTTCTGATGAAAATCCTTCCATCGGGCAGGAATCAAGACCAAGTGATTTGGCTCCATTTATCGCATTCCCAAGTGCAATATATATCTGTTTCTGTGCCCAGATCAGTTTCTGTTCTTCATCCATCCTAGAGGCAACCCCGTTCATCATATCGACATATGCCTTTGAATCAGGGATCATCTTCGCGAGCTTGTCAATCCTTGGCTGGATGTCCTTATCTGCGCAGAATACAAGCAGATGGCTGCATGTGGTTATCTGCTCCTGGTTCCAAGAGGAAGCCTTCATGCTTTCTCTAAGTGCTTTGTCAGTCACCACATATATAACCCAGGGCTGCAGATTCAAAGAAGAGGCTGAGAACCTGATCATCTCAAGAAGCTCGTTTATCTTCGCGTCTGGAATTTTTTTTCCATCGAACTTCTTTGTTGCGTATCTTAACATCACTATATCTTTGAATTCCATTTTTTGCCTCGTCTATATAAAGAAAATCTCACTAACCCCAAATCTAACGTAGGAGTATTCATCGTGCGATTTTCAAATTTAAAATTTCGCTCTAAAAAGCGGGGTATTGAACCCCTCAAAATACCTGGCGAAAGTTTAAATCACTAAATTGCCTTTGAACGAAGCTACTTTCATGAACAAGTCTACCTTGCTCTCTCCGTGCTTCTTGATGAATGCCTGCTCAAACTCTGTGGCTGTCCCGCATCTCTTTGCAATCGCATCTACGCCACCTGGATGCTCTGGCAGGAAAGATGTGACATCATATGCCTTGCCCTTATAACCTACCCAGCAGTCTGAGCGCGAGTTATGCTGCCCAAGGATTGAGAGGGTTATTCCCTCAGCTGCACCTTGTTCAGGCTCTGAAGTGCTTGGCGCATCTTGGCTGCCTAAATTGCCAGATGGCTCAGTTCCAGATGTCTCAGGTGTTGTGCTCACTTCCTGCTGGATTTGTGTGCTGCAAGCAGAGACCAGCAACAGTACTGCCAAAAGTGAAATTAGTTTGTTCATTTCAGAAAAATGTTACCAGATTTCTTTTATAAAGTTATACTTTAATTAAGCTGAGTTCCATGATTTAAAATATAAAAAATCAAAAACCAGATGAAGATTATACTTGCTCTAGCAAGGATATTGCCCTTTGCCTCAAGGTGATAAGGAAAGGCGCAAGCTTCGGCCCTTTTTCCTTGTTCAGTATCACAAGATACGCTGCCTTGAAGAAATCTTTTGGATCAATCTTGACTTCATCCCTGCATATTTTGTAGAATTCCTCAAAAAGCGTCTGCTCAGTCCACTTGCCTTTCTTCAGCCTCTCTGCAAGCAGCCTCAAAGATGATTTCTGGCTTTCTGTCAAGACAACATCCTGTAGCTTCTGCTGCACTGTGAACTTATAGTTCTCATCTGCGAACTCCTCTACCCAGTGCTTAGCAAAAGCAAGCCTATCTTTGACATAGCCTATCTCCTCTTTTGTTGCGTCTGCATATATGTGGCCTGACTCTTTAAGGGAATCAATGCATCCGTCAAAGTCTGAGAATATCTGCACTAAAGTAGCGGCATGGACAAGCGAGACTTGCGGAGGCATCCTTTTCGGAATCTTGCCTACCTGAGACAGCTCATATATCCTCTTCTGCTTTATATTCTCTTTCTCGCCTAAGTCCTCTTTTCCGAAATAGATCTTCTCTGCTGTATCGTACCTTTCGTAAAGCAGGATAAGGTCGTTTGTGCCATAGGCCTGGAAATCTATCACTGAATTAGGCCTTGACCTGACAAGCATGTACCTTAGCATCGGCGCTGGAGCGAATTTGACAGACTCTGCAAAACCTACTCCCTGGCCCTTCGAAGTTGACATCTTCTTTCCGCCTACTGTGAAAAATTCATATCCAGGCCCTGTCGCATATCCCACAGAAGGATATGGCGGAGGATAATCAAAAACATCCACAGCTATCCTGCAGGCGATTGTCCTTGAGCCGCCTTTTGTGAAATGGTCTTTTCCAGCAGTCTCTACTATGACTCCTTTTGACGGCCATTTCGCAGCCCATTCCACTTTCCATGGGAACTTGCCGTTCCCGTTATAAGGAGATATCCATGCCTTGTGGCCGCATCCTTTCGCCCACTTGACAACATCATCCCTGCATTCAAAATAAATAGCCTCTTTCTTGGAGTCCCACTCTAGGGCGACTGTTGTCGCAATCCTGTTGCACTGCGGGCATTTGACATTGAAAGGCAGCTTAGTCGCTGCCGCAACCTCATCTCCATATAGATCCGAATAGATTTTCTGGATCTTGTCTGCATTATCCAAGGCAATTTTTATCGTCTTGTTGAAAGTGCCTTTCTCATATTCCTCGCCAGTGCTCTCAAGCTCAGCCTGTATGCCGAACTGAGGGAACACGTCAGTCACCTGCCTGAAGAAATAATCTCCAAAACTGGAAAACCCTGGATAAGGACTCGGTATGTATCTGAAAGGTACTCCCATGTATCTTATGTTGTCCTCTGCTGAGAGCTCTTTTGAAGGCTTGTCGAGTGGGTCCATGTCATCGCTAGATAGCACAAACCTAGCTTCGACACCTTTATCCCTCAATGCTTTTGCGATCGCGTCATGGATGACCCAACCTCTGCCTGAACCTATATGTATTGTTCCTGAAGGTGTTTTCTCATCATAAACAAAGTAGCCGTTCTTCTCGACTAGCTTTTTCAACTTAGGATCGTTCTCTACTCTTGCGATGACTTCTTCTGCTATCTGGTCTGCCCAATGCTTGACATCTTCTTGTTCCATGTGGCTGTCAAATTGGTTTAGGATTATAAAGATAACGAAGAGTGTCTGTTAATATGGCTATACTTTCTTTATACTCCTCTATGCTGATATTCTCTTCAGGCGTATGGTCAAGGCTGCTGTCACCAGGACCATAAGCAAGTATAGGGCAATCATATGCAGCTCCGAGGACATTCATATCGCTTGTCCCTGTCTTATATTTGAAACTTGGCGTCTTTCCTGCATTCCTTATGGCAGAAAGAAAAGCTCTGACTAGAGTATTGTTCTTCTCAGACTTTATCGCAATCTCTTTTCCGTATAGTTCTATTTTCGCATCGCCTTTTGCCTTGTCCAGGAAGCTTTCAAAAGCGTCAAAATCAAAACCAGGCGGAAGCCTGAAAGAGAGCGCCATCTTTGCATTATCATGCATCCCATCACTATGCGTATCAACCTTTCTTACAGTCATCTGAACTGACTCAAAGTTTGACTTCCTTTCATTTATACTCTTTAAGTGGCTGGCTATCACATGATGGAAAATAAGAGCATTGTCTCCGGCAGAGAGAGTAGATGCGGAGTGGCCACAGTCTTTTTTCAGCTCATAGTCGCATAAGAGCCTTCCTTTGTAACCTAGGGTTATGCAGCCAGAACTGCTTGGCTCTCCTATTATTATAGCGCTTGGATTGTATTTCCCTATCAAATGCCTTGCGCCTTTTGATGTTGCGCATTCCTCCTCGACTGCACCGACCACGATGCAAGGCATGCGGGCTTTAGCAGCGGCAACCATGAATGCGCAGAACGGCCCTTTTGCGTCCACTGAGCCCCTACCATATAATTTTCCATCTTCTATCCTGATAGGGATATCTCCCGGGACTGTATCTATATGACCAACTAGTAATATAGGTTTTTCAGATTTACCAATCTGTCCTACAACGTTTCCTGCCTCGTCAATGTGTGCATCAAAGCCTAACTCAATCATCCTTGCAAGAAAATACTCTATAACTTCCCTTTCCTGACCTGAAATGCTTTTTATCTGGACAGCGCCTTTCAGAAGCTCAACCTCATCCATTGGTGAGTACCTCTCTGAATACAGGGAGGGCTAAGTCGACATCCTCTTTAGCAATTATGATTGGCGGAAGCAACCTTATCACATTAGCAAGTGTAGGTATTGTGAGTATGCCTTTATCCTGAAGCGCCTTGACATAGTCGCTTGCCTTTGTCTTGAGCTCTATCGCAATCATCAACCCGCGTCCTCTCACTTCACGGACATACGGGCTTTTTATCTCCTGCAATCTTGACAAAAAGTAACTCCCGACATCTTCTGCGTTAGAAAGAAGCCCGTCTCTTTCAATAGTATCCAGGACAGCTATCCCTGCTGCGCATGCAAGAGGATTGCCTCCAAAAGTATTTGTATGGCAGCCTGAAAAAAGCTTTCCTGAGATCTCATCTGAAATCAAGACTGCTCCAGCAGGGACTCCTCCTGCAAGGCCTTTTGCCATGCATATCATATCTGGCCTGACATCATCATGCTGGCTTGCAAGGAGCTTCCCTGTCCTTCCCATCCCTGTCTGTATCTCATCAATTACCAGCAACGCTCCATTTTCTTCGCATATCTTTTTTGCTGCTGAAAGAAAGCCTTGCGAGGGGAGCCTGACTCCGCCTTCTCCTTGTATAGGCTCAAGTATGACTGCGGCGGTCTCACTGCTGATAGTCCTTTTAAGATCCTCGGTGTCATCGTATGAAAAATGTTTAACATGCTCCAGCAATGGAAGGAAAGGCTCATTGTATTTTTTCATAGTATTAGTGAGCGAAAGGGCGCCGAATGTCTTTCCGTGGTATGCCATCTTCGCTGCTATTATCTCTTTTCTTCCTGTCGCAAGCCTTGCGAATTTCATCGCTGACTCGACAGCCTCTGCTCCTGAGTTGCAGAAAAACATTTTGGGCATGCTAGTTTCCTTGCAGAGCTTTTCAGCAAATTTTGACCTTGCACTGTTTGAAAAACTGCCATGCAGGTTTGTGAGCAGGCCAATCTGTTTTGTTATTGCAGCATTTATATCTGGGTTGTTATGGCCAAGTATATTCACGCCCATATTTGAAAAGCAATCCAGATATTTTTTTCCTGCTGAATCAAAAAGATATACTCCCTCTCCTCTCTCTATTGACAGTCCCCTGCTTCCGTATGTAGGTGCAATATTATCCAATTCTCGTCCCCTCCGCATTGATTGATCTAGTTATCGGCCTCTCCCATCTCAAGTCTCCGAAAAACACTTCCTCGACTCCCAGGTCAAGCGCCTCTTTCACCCCGAGCATCTTCTTTTTCATCCTGCCGTGCGTATTTTCTATGGCCTTGCCTAGCTCCTCTCTTGAAAGAGTCTTGATAAGAGTTTTTTCATTACTTGGATCTGCAAGCAGACCATGCGCCTCAAAAAGAAGCACGATCCTTTTGCATCCCATCTTCCCAGCTGTAACTGCAAGAGCCCTGTCATTATCAAGGTTGATAGCTTCATTATTGAAACTGATTCCTGGAATCGTGAGGACAGGCACGTATCCATTTTCAATAAGCATCATGAGGAGCCCTGTATTGACATTGACGGCTTTTCCAGTATAATCATCCCTGACCATCATCAGTTTTCCGTCTACAACAGCCTTCACAGCATCCTTCCTCTCCCCTTCCCATATCCTGCCATCCATGCCTGATAGTCCGACAGCATTCACACCAAGCTTCTGCAGCCTCTCAACTATGCGTCTGTTGGCAAGACCATATGCCATCTCCAATACTTCAAGGACTTCCCTTGTAGTCCTCCTTGATTCAAAGCCTGACTGGGTCTTCAGTATCTCCTCTTTTATGCCGAGCTTAAAGAAGAGCCCTGACGCAAGATGGTTTGCTCCGTGTATCAAGATCTTTTTTTCATTTAGTGAAGCGAAGTCAGCGAGTATATTATCTAGATTATCGAAAACACTTTTCCCCCCGCCTATCTTGACGATTATCATATCGGATGCAACCCCGCAAACTCCAGGCCTGCTGTCTCATCTAGTCCGAACATGATGTTCATGCACTGCACTGCCTGGCCTGCAGCGCCTTTCATAAGATTATCAAGAGCAGTGATTACGACAAGCCTCTGCATGTTCTCATCTCTTCTGTGTTTAATACGCAACCGGAGTAA
>JAAXVZ010000233.1 GCA_013335235.1 Nanobdellota archaeon
AAATGACTTAAAAATGATGGCTATTGTTTATATGTGATACTAAATGGAAATGATATTAGGTGTTCTATCTCTTGCGGCACTGGCTGTCGCAATAGTTGTTGGCTGCATCAAACCGAAGATAAATACAGGGCTTCTTTCAATAACCCTGGCGTTCGCAATCGGCATCCTTCTTGCAAGCCTTAAATCAAAAGACATAAGCAGCGCTTTCCCAAGCGACCTCTTCCTGATGCTGATAGGCATAACACTCTTGTTTTCGATTGCAGACAGGAATGGCACTCTGGAAAAGATAACCAAGTTCCTGCTATCCTTAGTCAAAGGGAATCCAGCGCTTTTCCCGCTTTTCTTCTTTTTCCTGACATTCCTTCTTTCAGCGATAGGGCCAGGGAATATAGCTGCGACTGCCCTGGTCGCGCCGATTGGCATGGCGATTGCTTTCAACGCTGGGATAAACCCTCTTCTTATGGGAATCATGATATGCACAGGAGCGAATGCAGGCGCATTCTCTCCAGTCGCGCCGACAGGCATAATCGGGATGGGCCTAGCTGAAAAGATAGGGATTGTCGATAAGAATGTGCCTTTGATGATCTTCCTCGCGACAGCTTTCATCCAGACACTCTCAGCTTTCGCAGCCTATGTGATATTCAAAGGCTATAAGACAAGGGACAATGCAAAGCTCCATGATTTCCTGAAGTCGCATAAGGTCGAGAGGCTGACAAAAGAGCAGATGATAACCCTGGCGTGCATACTGGGGCTGATCTTCTGCACAGTTGTATTAAAGCTGCCGATAACGCTTGGCGCTTTTGTTGCAGTAGGCCTCCTCTCCCTCCTTGACATAGCAGACACAGAAGAGAGCATAAAATCATTGCCCTGGAGCGCAATCCTGCTTGTGACAGGAGTGACTGTATTGATCGGCCTCATGGAAAAGACAGGCGGCCTTGACCTTGCGACAACTCTCATCGCAAAATACTCTAGTCTTGGCATGATCAATGGTGTCCTTGCGGTGGTGACTGGTGTCATATCTGCTTATAGTAGTTCTTCAGGCGTTGTCATGCCTGCATTCATCCCTCTTATCCCAGGCCTTATCGCAAAACTTGGCGGCGGAGACCCTGTCAGCATGCTGATCTCGATATCTGTAGGATCGCATATGGTCGATGTCAGCCCATTGTCTACCTTAGGGGCGCTTGTGATAGCCTCTTACCACTCAAAAGAAGGCAGGGCTTTGCTTTACAGGAACTTCCTGATATGGGGGCTTGCAATGGCTGCGGTCGGCGGGATATTGTCGTATATATTCCTTGACTTGCTCTGAGTGAGGAATGTTTTTTTTAATTTTCTCCATCGTAATCTTTTTATACTGCATATCCCTATTCTCCCCTGATGATAATAGATTATCTAGCACTCTTCTATAAGTTCTTCCTTGCGCTCTCACTCGGCGCGCTGATTGGTGTTGAGAGGGAGAAGAGCCAGCAGCATCACCAGGGGACTGATTTTGCAGGCATAAGGACTTTCATGCTGCTCTCCATGCTTGGCGCGACAGCAGCCTATATCTCAAGCCTGTTTTTCGACTGGATCCTTGCAGTCATCCTTGTCTGTGTCGTTATCGTCATCCTTGCAGGGTATGTGATAAGTTCCCTATTGAATAAGCATGCAGGGATGACAACTGAGCTTTCTGCCATACTTGCATTCACTATAGGCATATTATGCATAGGTGCAACGCCTGAGCTTCCGATAACTCTTGCGATAGTGACTACGATGATACTCTCGTTCAAGCAGCATCTCCATCAGTTCGTCTATAACCTGAAATCAGAGGAGTTCTTTGACACATTGAAATTCATCCTGATAGCGTTCGTGGTCCTTCCGCTCTTGAAGAATATCGAACCCTTCGGTCCTTATGATTCCATAAACCTCTATGAGATATGGCTCATGGTCGTGTTTGTGTCAGGATTCTCGTTTGTAGGCTATATCCTGATGAAGCATTTCGGCTCTAAGAAAGGAGTCCTCCTGACAGGGATGCTTGGAGGAATATTATCAAGCACAGCAGTCGTGACGATGCTCGCCAGCAAGTCAAAGGAGGATGAAAAGAACTCGAGAGCGTATGTGACAGCGAGCGCTGTCGCTTGCGCGACAATGTTCCTCAGGCTGCTTGTGGAGATGACTATACTGAATATCAGCATAATCGAGAAGCTTGCATTCCCTGTTATCCTAATATCTATCGCAGGCTACCTCGCAGTCTCGCTCTTATGGAAAAAGGAGAGTGTTGACGCTTCGCTCACATTCAAGTCCCCTTTGATGCTTGAGCCTGCCCTGAAATTCGGCCTTTTCTATGGATTGGTCCAGGTCGCAGCAAACATATCTGCAGCATTCTTGGGCTCAAAAGGCCTTCTTGTGGCAGCCCTGATCAGCGGTGTCGCAGATGTAGACGCAGTAGCGATATATGTAGCAAGGTCATCCTATGCTACGCTGCCAGTCGGCATAATGGCTATCATCCTTGCCGGGACCATAAACACAGTGACTAAGATATTCATAGGCAGGGTGTTTGGCTCAAGCGAATTCGGCAGCGGGATAACAAAAGCGCTGCTTCCTATGGCTCTGGTCGGTTTTGTCTTATTCTTTATCCTTGGATAAATTCAATCATAGAAAGCAAAGTCACAAGAGCGATTGCAGGAATGGGGCGATATTATAGAA
>JAAXVZ010000234.1 GCA_013335235.1 Nanobdellota archaeon
CACGACGTTCATGATGTTCGACACGCCGATCCCGCCGACCACCAGCGTCAGCGACCCGACGATTCCGAGGAAGGCCCGGAAGGCGAGCATGAACGTGTCGATGAACTGGAAGCCCTCGGTGGTGTCCCACATCTGGAGCGCTTCCTTGTCCATCGGGTCGAAGTGGTGGCGCCCGGCCAGGACCCGGATGACGTCGCTCTTCAGCAGCGGCGCAACGTCGGGGCGGGACGCCAACAGCGCCGGAGCCAGCTCCGGCCTCGATGACTATTGAGTCCCTTGTTATGCCTGTCTCAGTTATTATCAGGCCGATATCCTTCTGAGGTATTATCTGCGCCCCACGCTTTATCTTCCTGTACATATCGATGAATGAGGATTCTATGACTGTGAAATTGACGCCCTTGTTGCTTGGCAGGGTATCTCCAGACTTCGCGTTCTTTATAGCGTCGCCTTTAATTAGGCCTACATTTGTATGGAGGTCAGAATCATCGCGGACGATGTATCTTTTCTTGCCGGAGATCAGGATTTTAGGCATATCTAAAAGAAAATATAAGTATCTATTAAACTTAGTTGTAAATATTAACCTTGATAGTGCATTCGCATGTGCCTGGAGGAAACTGTATTACATCCTCATTTTTCAGTTTTATTGGTCCAGCTATCCTCACATTATTGACTACTGTGCCGTTAGTTGAGCCTTCATCCTGCAGCATTAGTTCTCCTCTTTCTAGAAGTGAGCAATGGAATCTGCTGACTTTTTTGCAGTCAAATACTATATTGTTTCCGGTGTCCCGGCCTATTTTCAGGAAATGATTTGGACTGATTGTGAAAAACTTCCCGCCGTCTATCTCTTTAATCAGCTCTGTACCCTGGTTGAGGCCGACACTGCCAGGTCCAATCGCGTAAAGTATGTACCTGAATCTAGGGTATATCTTGCAGTTGAAAAACAGCATTCTTCCTTCATTCTCGACAATAGCCGTGAACTTGAATGGCTCTGTTTTTGTGATTATGCTTTCATCATTGTCTTTAAAATATACTTTTGCCTTCTCTGTTTTATAGCGGCCGACCTTGACAAGTATACCATATATCTGGACCTTGATGAGCGGGTTCCCGTTCCTGTCTGATAATACTGTTATCTTATCCCCTTCGATCCTGTCATGTGTGCTGCAGTGCATCAGGTATTCATTCCATTCGTGGCACACCAGTTCTTTTTCAATCCTATACATGCCGAAATCAAAGCTGCTCATGGTTCTTACCGTATCTTCTTGAAGTAATCCTTAACACTCTCCTTATACTCTTCAGGGATCTTCTCGTCATAGGTCTCCTGGGCCGCCCCGGCTATCTCCTGCGGGAAATGCCCTCCATAATCATTCTTCTCTGGATCTTTGATGTCTGTGCTGTCCAATTCAGTATTGAATGTATCAATGGATATGTTCATATCCTGCGTCCCCTTGTTTATGAGAGAGGGGCTGTCCAGCATCTCGCGGTTCTTCACTTCTTCGCGCTCCTCATCAAAGAGGTCCATTGAAAATGTCTTTGCCATCTTGTATGCCTGGCTGTTCTTCGCAGCAGCCACAATAGAGAAGAAATCTGTTCCGACAGATGAGAGATACAATGTAGAGAAAAGCAGGATGCATATCACGAATATCCTGAGAGCTATGCCCTTGCCGGACAGGAATGCGCTGACATCGACTTTCTGCATCAGGCCCATTATATCTGCATGCAGGTCATTTATGACGCTGTTTGACGCTGATTGGTGGTCATAAGATGTCCTGAGCCTCTCATGCAAAGCAGGGTAGCTTTCTTCCAGTTTCAATATCTTGTTCTGCCGGATCCTCCGTATCAGCGCGAAAAGGAAGAAAGCGCCAGCTGCGACATAAGCGACAGTTATAGGAAGCTTGAAGAAGAACGCAAGGAAATACCCTACAGCGAATGCGGCGGCGCTGCTGAGGAGGGAGTCGAAGAAGTTCAGCGCAAGAGAGGTCACGATGACCTCATTATACATTTTCTTGACGTTCATTTGTAGTTTTTGCACCTCGACAGATTCAGGGCAGCTGCCTTATCGCAGATATATTCCGCATCATTCGTCACGTTCCTGAGTGTCTGGTTCAGCCAGAAATAGTCGCTCATCCACTCAGATATGTCCACCTCTAGGTCCTCGATTTCCTCTTCCCTGTCCTTCAGCTCAGCCTCTGTGGAATTCAGTTTTGCAGTAAGGCTCTGCTTCTCAGATGTTAGAAGCTCATTGGCGTCTTTTAACTCAGAGTACTGGCCGCTCAGATTCTCCTCCCTCCTAAGCTGAAGCTCGAGCTTGTCCGATATCCTGGACAGGTTCATCTCGAGCCCTTCTATCATGCTCTTCTGGCTGCCTATCTGGCTGTCCTTCCCGCTTATTGCCTCGTTCAGCGTGCTCATGGTCTTCTGGAAGAAGATCACAGAGCCAGTGAATGCGATGATGCTGACAAGGAGCATCAAGAACAGAACAAGTGTAGTGCTCTTCTTTATGTATCCCATTTTATTGTTGCTCCCTCAATTCAAAAAGTCTTCTTACAAATAGTTCAGTTATGTAAAGGCCTAATGCAGCGCATATGAATATCCAAGATAGGTCCTGTCGTTTTGTTGTGACAACGGGTTTTATGCTCTGGAGCTTTCCTGCAATAGTGTCTGGATTGTTCTCCAGAAGCTC
>JAAXVZ010000235.1 GCA_013335235.1 Nanobdellota archaeon
ATAGTATCTATACTCTCTACAGGCGGAACAATCTCCTCAAAGGTGGATTACCGTATCGGCGGCGTCTATGCAGACTATACAGCCAAGGATTTTGTTAACATGTGCCCAGAGCTTTCAGATATCGCAAATATCAGGGCAAGAAAGATCATGTCCCTCATGTCAGAGGACATGTTGCCATCGGATTGGATTGAGATATCAAAGATCGTCGAAAGCGAAATAAAGGAAGGTGTCGATGGCATAGTCATAACCCAGGGGACAGACACGCTGCATTTCTCTGCAGCAGCATTGAGTTTCATGATGCAGGAACATAATATCCCTATCTTATTTACAGCAGCACAGAGGTCTATCGACAGGGGCAGCAGCGACGCTTTCATGAACCTGATCTGCGCTGTGAAAGCTGCAGCATCTTTTGACGCAGCAGAGGTCATGACTTGCCTGCATGGCACTAGCGATGACGACCACTGTCTTCTTATAAAAGGAACTAAAGTCAGGAAGATGGACACATCCAGGAGGGACGCGTTCAGGCCGATAAATGCCCTGCCATACGCAAAAGTCTATCCGAATAAGGATTTTGAGATAATAGATGGAGATTACAGGAAAGCTGACAGGACAAAGAAGGCTCATGTCAAGCTTGCGCCTTTCTTCAATGATAAGGTCGCGCTGCACTATGTCTATCCCGGGATGGAGCCGGATGTGATTGACCATTACCTGAAACAAGGGATGAAAGGCATAGTCATAGCAGCGACGGCTCTTGGTCATGTCAACACCTGGACAGACAAATCATTGATACCTTTCCTTGAGAAGTGCCACAAGAAGAAAGTCCCTGTGGTAATCACTAGCCAGACACTCTATGGAAGAGTCAACCCTTATGTCTATACAAACCTGAGGATAGTATCTCAGAAGGCGCACGGAATATATGTGAGTGATATGCACCCAGAGACAGCCTACATAAAACTTGGCTGGGTGCTAGGCCAGACAGACGACTATGAAATAGCAAGGGAGATGATGCTCAAGAACTATAAGGGAGAGTACACTGAGAATCTATTGCCGGATATGTTTTTGTATTAAAACAATCTATGCCAGCCCCTCAGCAACATCCCCTGGCACAAGTGTGCATCCCTTGGCCACCAGGTTCTCATGCGCCCCAGGTACACAGAACGCGGCATTCCTCAATTCCTCTACGTTGCATCCTTTTGATATCATCTGGCTGGCCAGCTGCGCAGCAGAATAAACTACTCCGTTTGCCTTGAAACTGTAATAAGATGTCTGGCCGATATAGTCTCCTCCCCACTCTCCCTTCACAAAATCGCCAGGGCAGCCGCCATTCTTCTGCTGGATGCTATGTGTTATCTCATGCCTGAAAAGTGAATTGAGTTCTGCCGGTGATGTTGCAGATAGCTTGTCTCCTTTACACACGACACCAAGCTGGCCGCATCCAGAAAACCAGCCGACATAGCAATAAACCTGCGGCTGGAGCGCAGAATCACAGCGAGGATTGACGATAAGCGCATATGGCCCATTCATCTCCTGTCTTACCTGCTCGTATATCTGGAGATAGTTTCCGCTATATTGTGTCCCTGGTGTTGGAGGTGGTGTCACGGGCGGTGGAGTTATCGGGTCAGGGCCAGGTGCCACAGGTGGCGGAGTATATGCTGGCGGAGGTGTTGTATCTTCTTCAGGCAAGGGTATGTCTTCTGGGCCAGACCTCTCTTCTACAATGCTGTAATAGGCAGTATAGCTGATATTCGCTTTTGCAGTATCTCCTTCAAACACAGTCGGAAGGAAGCCCCAGCTATTAGTGTCAGGGTTCCACCAGCCTATCTTCATATCTGTCTTGTCCCCTGAGAATATGATGCTTAGTTCAGCAGGCGGGGATATGAAAGAGTTTAAGGGAAGTATCCCATATGCCAGGTTCGGCTCGATAGATTCATTTGAGAACTCTGTCTTGTCAGCAATCCTCAAAGTCACCTTTCTGGTATCCTCACCACTAATATTATAGACCCTTGTGTTCTCTGCGAACTGAACTATGAATAGATTATCCGGAGCTATGGCTGTAGTGAAAAAAGAGTCCTGCTCCCTATTTAACGTGAATGTGAATCCATCAAATCTTGTTTTTGCATTCTTTGATTCTATCTGTATGGGGTACTTCAAGTCAACAACGACACGCTTGTCAGATATTTTCCTTTCACATGTCGGCAACTCTCTCCGGATGATCAGGTCACGTGTCTCCAGGAAAGAGAAATACTGCTCCCCGCATTTCCTTATGTCATTGCATAATGTGGCAAGATAATCCTGCTCAGTCTCCTGCCTTATCCCTTCAGCGACATTCGCGTCTATTGTGGCCTGGAGCGTGCAATCCTCTACCCTGATTTGCAAAGCCTCTCTTTCAGAAGAAGAAGGCACCTCAAGTTCATTAGATCTTAATAAAAAAGACAAGCCGACTAATAATATCAATATGCCTATTATCACGTATATTGTGATTTGCGCGCGCATACTACATACCTAAAATCCTGGCTATAAATACTTATTGGCTTTTAGGAAAATATATAAAATGACTCAAGGACTTTTCCTTAACAATGTCCTTGGGAAGGGTATCGCATCCTTTATGTTCTCAAGCCCGCAGAGCCATCTTACAACTCGCTCAACACCTAATCCATATCCTGAATGAG
>JAAXVZ010000236.1 GCA_013335235.1 Nanobdellota archaeon
TAGTCTATTAAAAAAGGCCAGGATTGGTCAAAAAGCTTCGGACTGGGCCTGAAAATGCTACTTAAGAGGTTGTCAAAATGATAACGATTGTGCAGCTGCTTACATTCCTTTTTGCTACATTTGCCGCTAGCAGGGCAGTCCTCAGAGCAAAAGACAAAAAGATCAGCGCAGGAGAATTAATCTTCTGGCTAGGGATATGGGGCGGACTTGTATTTGTAGTCTTCTTCCCGCAGATCACAAGCAAGGTCGCAGACATCGTCGGCATAGGAAGAGGAGTAGATGTCTTTGTCTATATCAGCATATCCTTGCTCTTCTACCTGATATTCAGGCTTTATGTGAAGATAGAGGAGACAGAAGGGGAAGTGACAAAGCTTGTGAGAGAACTTGCCCTTCGCAAGAAAAAATAGATGGTAAGATTCCTTAGGTTTGTTGATAGATACGTTGGGGCATTTATCGTATTTCTTCTGTGGCCCATAACTGTTTTCATAACCAATAAAAAAAGACCTGCAAAGAAAGTCCTAATCATAAAGCTCTGGGCAATCGGAGATTCTGTCCTTACTCTCGCTTTGATAAAAGGGATAAAGAAGACAACCAAAGCGACAGTGCATGTACTCACGACAGAAAAAGTTGATACAGTGTACAAGCACCCTCTAATCGATAAACTAGTGTACCCTAAAGACCTGTTCTCTCTTTTTAGCGCATATGATATCGCTATCGATTGCGAACCATACCTAAACACAAGCGCGATTCTTGCGTTTTTGACAGGGAAGAGAAGGGTCGGTTTTTCAGACCAATGGAGAAGCAGGCTATATACCGACACTGTAAAATTCAGGAAAGACCAGCATATGGTCCAGAACTATCTTGACATGCTCCGTGCCACAGGGAAAAAATATGATACAGACTCATTAGAACCCCTTTCTTACCAAAAAGAGGACAAAGAAAAAGTTGATGTGTTCTTGAATGGGAAGAAACAACTAATAGGGATAACGCCTGGTGTTGCAGAGTCTGCAAAATCGCGGATGTGGTATGAGGACAGATTTGCTGAACTAGCAGACAGATTAATAAAAGAACTGGGTGCAACAGTTGTTTTTGTTGATAGCAAAGGCAACAGGCCTGTTGTCAAAAACATCATGGGTTTGATGAATGAAAAAGCTATAGACGCTTCTGGCGAGTTCTCATTGAAAGAGACATTCTGCCTCATTGAGAAATGCAAGATTTTCATATCTAATGATACCGGCCCTATGCATATCGCTGCTGCACAAGGAGTGAAGACAATCGGCTTGTTTGGTCCAAATACCCCCGTTCTATGGGGCCCTTATGGAAAAGGCAATATCTCCATCTACAAGACAAAGCTCAAGCCATCTATCCAGAACGACAAAGGGATTTTTCCAGAGGGAGATAGAGATGGTTTCATGGACCCGATTTCTGTCGCAGAGGTATTCAATGCAGCAAAATCCATCTGGAAAGATTTAAAATAAGGGCGTCTCTTCTTCATGCCATGAAGATACTAGTCACAGGCGCTGCTGGATTCATCGGATCAAATATCGCTAAGGAGCTCGCCAGCGCACATCACGTTGTCGGGATAGATGACTTCTCAACAGGCACTTTTGAGAACCTGCTTGGGTTCAAGGGACAATGCTACGCACAGGATATACGCACTGTAGATTTTGAAGAATTCTCGCCAGAGATGATATTCCATGAGGCAGCAATCACAGACACCAGGGTCTCTGACCAGAGGCTTATGATCGAAGTGAATGTCAATTCTTTCAGGCGGATGCTTGAGTTCGCATGCCCAAGGAAAATAACAGTGATCTACGCCTCATCTGCGGCCGTATATGGGAACGGAAAGTCGCCTATGAGAGAGAACCAGGCGCTTGGGCCATTGAATGTGTATGGCTTTTCCAAGCTGATGATGGACCATATCGCAAAGGAATATTCTGAAAGATTCCCTAAGTCTGTTATCATTGGGCTTAGGTATTTCAATGTGTTCGGTCCTGGTGAGTCCCATAAAAAAGGATATTGCAGCATGATATCACAGCTGCATAGTGAGATGCACCAAGGACGAAGACCTAAAATATTCAAAGCAGGAGAGCAAACAAGAGACCACATCTATGTCAAAGATGTTGTCCAGGCAAACCTCGTCGCAATGAACCAGAACAAGAGCGGGACATATAATGTAGGAACTGGCGTAGAAACCTCATTTAACCAGATAATCGGTTTCCTCAATTCACAGATCGGTTCAAGCCTGAAGCCAGAGTATATCGACAACCCATATCCTTTCTACCAGAACAAGACGCGGGCGGACATCTCCCAGCTATCTGGGCTCGGTTTCGCTCCAAAGTTCACTGTCGAGACAGGGATAAAAGATTATTTCAAGCATGCAGAATAATATAATTCCAAGGGACAAGCTGGAAAAGGTAGTGTCAAAACTATCTGGGAGGATCGTCACAACAAATGGCGCCTTTGATCTCTTCCATGTCGGGCATCTGAAGACCTTGCTGTTCGCAAAGGCACAAGGAGACATACTTATTGTCGGCATCAATTCAGATTCATCGATAAAGAGGTATAAATCTGAGAAAAGGCCAATCATCTCCCAAGAAGAACGGGCAGAGATTGTCGCAGCGATCGGCTGCGTTGATTACGTGACAATATTTGAT
>JAAXVZ010000030.1 GCA_013335235.1 Nanobdellota archaeon
TCCCTTTCTTCTTATAGTACATTATAGGAACAACAAAACACTCAAGTATGAAAAGCGCGATGCCAATAGGAAAAGATATGAGTATCAGGCCAAGGACCATAGGTATAAGCAGCCACCAGTTGAAGGCAGACAGTGTATTTGATAAAAATGCTGCAATCACCGGATAGAATATTGCCAAGAATACAAGCAGCGACAGAAGGCCAAAGACCCACCTAACGAAGAAAAGAGATAAGCCGTCACCTTGGTGTGTCTTCCAGCTTTTTCTAAGGCGGATTTCCTGTTTATCTATCCCCTCAATAAAAGAAAAAGTCAGGACACTGGAGATAAAAGAGATTGCAGTGCCTATAGCAACAAGCATCCCTAAAAAAACACCAAGTATGGTCCCGTATTTCGCAAAGAAACTTAAGGCCTCTGCATTAAATGACGCAATAGATTCTTTAAATCCAATACCTGAATCACCATTGCCGCTGCCTAGGCCATTCCCTAAGGATCCGCTAGCCCTGCCTGTAAATGCACTAAGAAACGCCATCCTTACCCAATACCCTTTGCGTATCGGAAAAAATAATTCTTTTGTCTTTTTCACAGAGTCTGAGAATATGTCGATTGCAATAACCATAGTTATGCTCTAGACCCCTTCCTTTATATATCTTTAATTAATCAGACGATATTCAAAAGAAAGAGCTCCTTGTCTTAAATCGCATCCAAATATTGTGCCGGCAGCATGATATCTCTATAAATTTCATTAAATTTATAAACTGAAAAAGAAAAGAAGTGTTAAGAAGAGGTGCTTTGCATGAAATTCCAGTTCGCTCCGCTAAATGTTTTGACAGTTGTCTCGCTTATGGCCTTATTTGAACTTATGAGGCTCACATTCAAGGGTATCAGCTTCATCTCTCTGCTCCCTTTCTTTGTCATATTCATCGCGGTATCAGTCATCTCGATGTTCAGGGCGAGGGTCACTGTAAATGCAGAACATACCAAGAAAACAAGATTCAAATTTGCTGCATTGTCTGGGATATACATGGCAAGCTCGATACTCGGCATAATGATTTCACTTATATATGTCTATAAGAACTATCCTGACTGGGGTGTCGCTTTCACAGCTCTGTTCTCCATAATGTTTGTTGCATCAATGGTATCGATGACCTATGCTGATGCAGATGAATATGTAGCTATGGAGACAAAAGGCAGGAAGGCAAAAGCCTCTAAATAGTATAGCAAAAAATCAAAATAATTTTTCAAACATCTCTCTTGCTTTCTCTTCCTTATAATATACAACATGGCTTGCCCTTTTCTCAAAGAGCGCAAGAGCGATCGAGACCATGTCTGATTGGAAAGGCTTTAAGCCCTCTCCTTTTATGACGTCTTTTGCGTCTTCAATGCTCTGATGCAAAAGCTTCAGGTTGTCTCTTCTGGCTATCCTCTCCTGCTCTCCCTCATCTTCTTCTGAGAGCTTGATATCTACCCATCTAGTATAAGGGGCTTTGTCCTGCATCCTTGGAAACGATTTTGAGAATACCATGTCATCACCAGAAAAAAGAAAAGACAACACGAATAAATATATTGCTATTTTTCTAAAAATCACATCTTGAATATCTTCTTCTCCCTCGGAATCGCAACAGGCGCTTCTCCGCCATGCCACGTGAATCTTGGCCTTATGCGAACCTGGTACATGTGCTCATTATTATCATCCAATATTAAGGCAGACCCCTTTTCCCTCGGGAGCTCATCAAGATACTTGTCAAGGCCTTTCCTCATGTAAGATTGCATCAGCATACCCAGTGCATCTGTATCAAGCTTCGCAGTTATCATATGGCTTATTATGACATCTGACTGTGTCATGACATCTGTATGTATCTTTCCAGGCTGCTGTGTCGCAAGGACTAATGACAGCCCGGGCTGCCTTCCTTCCCTAAGTATGGTTATCAACGGGGCAGAGGCTGCTGTCTCTCCCTGGACAGGCAGGAATTCATGCGCTTCATCGATTATCAGCCATACCATAGGGTATTCCATCTTCTTTTCTGTCTCATCTGCAAAATAATGTACTGATTCGTGGACTGCGGCAAACTCCTCATCCCTCCTTGAGACCATCCTCTGGATGAAGAGCTTTTTCGCGACAAGGCCTATGACCAGCGCTTTTATGTTCCAGCCTCCTGGCATCGTAGCGTATATAGACACATCCAGTATCGCGACCCTGCCACCCATGACAAGATCATTCAGGGGAGTTCCTTCCTTATCGAATAGGCCCCACCTGTCAGCATTCAAAAGCTTATTTACGGCAGCATCCTTTGCTCTCTGGTTGCTTTTCTCATCCTTTAAAATAATATCCACTATGTCCCTGATAGAAAAAGTCCTGCCTGATTCTTTCAAATCTGTTATCACGCGCTCTGTAAGTATACCTTCTTCTGTATTCCTGTCAAGCCCGAGTGTCAGACACCAGTCTTCGATATCGAGCTCATCTGGCCTGATAGAGAAAGGATAGTCTGCCGGTATGCCTTTTTCCCTGAAGCTCTTAAAATGGCCTTTTGGGACAAAAATGGTTATGTCAAGGCCTTTAGGCTTGATTCCCCATTTGTCCAGAAGGTCACGTTCCTTCTGGTTAGGGAACTTCATGGTCCAATAGATGCCCATGGTGTCAAGTATGACTATTGCTATATTGCCCTTAATCTCCGGAGGAAGGTCTGATACGCCTTCAGCAATGACACCCATTGTGAAGCTTTTTCCGCCGCCCCTTTTTCCGCAGACAAATACGACATGGCTTCTTGTGACATCAAGAAGGACATTGTTTGAGAGGCTAGTCACCTGCCCCATCTGGACATAGTGCTTACCGAGCAGGATTGTTCCTCGGGTACCATATTTCTCCAAGTCTGAAGCCCCGCGCCCAATGACTATATCATACATATCTTCTATGATACAAGCACGGTTTATATAAGTTTGCTATGAAGGCATGAACACAATTATTACTTTAGCGTAGATATCTTTTTAAATATTTGATTTTTTGAGGTATATAGGGGTGCTATGGCATGAAAAAAATCTCATCTATCAAATTACCTAAGAAAGAGTTTGTCCATCATGATACACGGGAGGAAGCAAGAAGACTTCTCAGAAGAAGAAGGATAACAAATGTCCTTTTGATATTACTCATAATCGCTGTTGTTGGTTTTGCATCCTCACTGACATATGTCTATACGCAGAATATCCAGGCAACAGAGAGTTCCCCTTTCATTGTCAGGATGCTTGTTGGAATCACAGACCGGTTCTTTGCAAAACCACAGCAGATGGCTGCAATAATTAATAATGTCCCGATAAGCATGGCTGAACTGGATGAGAGATATGCCCTCCTGCCTCCGGAATACCAAACCTCGGTAAAAAAAGATGCTGTCCTAAACCAAATGATTGATGAGAGCATACTTATCCAAGAAGCTGAAAAGCAGGGGATTGTTGTGACTGAAGAAGATGTCGATCAAAGGATTGCTGACCTCCTTGTAGAGAATATGATATCGCAGTCAGATTTCGAGAATGTCCTAGCATCTAGGAATCTCTCATTGGATAAAGTCAAGAGTTTCTATAAGCGTGAATTGGTACTGACAAGGCTAATCAACAAGACTGTGATTTCCCAGGTAAGCATAAGTGAGATGGACCTTCAGAGATACTATGATGAGAACCCCGAACAATTCACAATACCTGAAGGAGCAAATGTAAGCCACATATTGATCTGCCACAATGAAAGCATCCGATGCGTCTCTGACAGGTCAAAAGCAGATGCTTTGGCGCTCGCCATGATGGTAAGGGAAGAGATCAACAACAACAATTTTGGCGAGATGGCGGCAAAGTATTCAGAAGAACCCGGTGCAACAGAGACTTTCGGCAACCTTGGTTTTATCACCCAGACAGATTTCCTTGATTCAGACTTCCTGAATGCCACTTTTGCTCTTGGTCCTGGAGAGACCTCTGGACCAATAGAGACTGTTTTTGGATACCATCTGATTAAAGTATTCGAAAAAAAAGAGTCTGAGATGCTGAACCTGGAAGATGTCAAAGACCAGGTGAACCAGACAATCTCTATCGAGAGGCAGAGGATGCTGTTCGAAACATATTTATCAGGACTCAAGAATGCATCAACTATATCTATATTCTATAAAGAGTAATTGTTTTAAATCTTTATTTTTTCATCTTTGTTTGTGGAAGACATCCTGAAATTTCTTGATACTGCTAAATCCTCTCCTTTCATGGAGGGGACAATATGCCTTGATAGCAGCATATTTAGGACAAAAGATGCAAAGAATGTCCAGGCAAGAGTCATAAACTCACTTTCGAAAGGGTTCGTGTTCCCTGGAACAAGGAAGATATGGGAGCATCTCACTATACCCCCGGAGAATAAAGAGAAAGTATTCTCAAGGCAGGGCCTATTTTCTGGGGCACATAAGGACTCAAGAGTATTTTTGAGACAGATAAAAAAGCCAAAGCCTACCTGGAAACAGCCGTATTCGCTTTTGCTGGTTACTGAAGACCAGGATGCATACAACAGATTGAAGGGCTTTTCTGCGCCTTCAAAGTTCATCGCAAGCGAGGAGGACCTAAGAGAGCTGGCGGATTATGATATTGTCCAGGCAGTCTCATGCGAACAGTTTGAGAATGCACTTGCGAGCATGCAGAATGTTATTGTCCTGAATAGTGCTGATGACGCCTACATGGAACAGTATCTTTCAGAGATATCTGGCTGGAAGGAGAACATTCAGATAATTGAGAGGATTGAGAGCGCCTGGTTTAAAAAGGAATTTGAAAAATTAAATCATGACATAGGATCCTTGTTCCTGCTTCTTGAGATAGAAAATATCGCCCTGTCTGAAACCCTGGTTGAAAAGAGGTTAGAGGATGCAAATAAGAGGCTCCTGGAAAGGCTTAGCAAGCTCACGCTCAGCGGAGAGAACATATATCATCTGCTCTCCGGAAAAGCTTACCCGCAAGAGGTTAGGCAAATACTGAGCGAAGAGATTTCTAGATGCAATCTTCCCCAGGGCGTCCTTGTGCATGAGATCCCGATAAAGATAGATCAGAATGAGCTGGAAAGGCATATCGCAGAGGAATCCGAGGATAGATCCTATATGCAGGCTATGAAGATAATGAAGAATTCCAAGGTATTGAAAAGTGTCCCTGCAATACAGCAGAGACTGTCTTCCTTGCTCATGATTGAAGACTTCCTGTCTTCCTTGCCGCAAGGAGCTCGCTGTGAAATCTCAGATACCCTCAACATCTCCAAATCATATAATATGCTGCTAGATGACCCGGCACCGATAAGCTTCTATCTTGACAGCAAGAACAGATGCTCGATCCTGACTGGCGCAAATAGCGGGGGAAAGACGACATTGTTAGAGCATATACTCCAGATAATAACGCTGTCACAGTTAGGGATTGATGCAAGCGGAGACATAAGTGTACCTCTTTTCTCTCAGGTGTATTACTTCGCGAAAAATAAGGGATCTTCCAATAAAGGCGCATTTGAAACCCTGCTTGGCCAGATGGATAAGATAAAGGCAGGAGAAAAGACAATAATCCTTGCAGATGAGATAGAGTCTGTGACTGAGCCAGGGGTCGCTGCTGAGATAATCTCTTCAACCGCTGAGTTTTTCATTGAAAAGGGCTGCTTTCTTGTGATTGCAACGCATCTTGGCCAGGAGATAGCGAAGAAGATGCCTAAAAACTCCAGGGTGGACGGGATAGAGGCAAAGGGGCTAGATAGTGATTTCAACCTGATAGTGGACCATTCTCCGGTCCTAGGGAGGCTGGCTACATCTACACCTGAATTGATTGTAGAGCACCTGGCTAAAACCAAGAAGACAGAATATTATATCCACATCAATAGATCACTTGCTAATAGAAGCAAGAAAGATAATCACTAGGAATGCTGTCAGGGACATGACAGGAATTGTCACATACCCTAGTTCTTTGAAGAACATTATTGCGCAGCCGTCTGTGCATACTGTTGAAAAAATATTTGAAAGCACATGATATATGGCGACTACCCCGCCAAGGACTGAAAGTGTCAAGACCTGCCACTTCGTGCTCTGCTTGATCCTCAATCCAACAACACCTATGAAGAATATAGGATACATGAATATCCTTTGATACCAGCACAGTTTGCACGGCTCAAACCCCTTTATCTCTGAGAAGAAAAGGCTTCCCATCATAGACACAAGAGCAACTGTTATTATCAGGTAAGGTGCATTTTTTGCGAGCAGCTTAGGATATCTGTGGTTTTTGAACTGGTGGTATAGGATTATGCCAAGCACCAAAAGGACGTCTGACAGTAAAGTCATGAAGGAGAGTGCCTGGGTGACTAAATCTGCCATCTGCCAAAAGAAAGAAAATCAATATAAAAAATTATGCGAAATCGTCAACAGTGAGCTGGATTACCTTTGAGGCCTTGTTCTTTACCTTATTATCCATTGCAATAAGTATGCTTACATCAGACTTCTCAGCTGCTGCAAGTATATCCTTGTCGATGATTCCGTCAAAGATGACTGCATGGACCCCAGAGCTTAAGCTCTTGAGTGTTGTCTGAAGCTCAGAGAGTGGCACTTTGCCCAGGATTGTCAGTTTCTCATCAAGGATATAAGCGCCTCTTGTTCCGATAAGGTCCTCTATCATCTCTGAGAATATCTCCTTCTCATGATCAGTCACAATGTACTTCTTTTCCTGCTTCTGCTCTTGCTTTGGCTCAAACCTGGCTTCAGGCTTTGGTGCCTCTTGCTGCTTGGTTTCTCGCTGCTCGAACTTTGGCTCTGGCTTCTGTTCTTGCCTTTCCTGCTGCCTGAACTCCTGTCTCTCCTGCTGCTTGTCTTGCCTAGGTTCCTGCTTCTCAAGCCTCTGGAATTGCTTCCTTGGCCTATCTTCGCCGCCTTCCTTTGGCATGAGCTCAAGCTTCACTTGCTCTGCTGAAACCCTGCTCCTGAGCGCCTTATGGATCTCTTTCTTGGTTATCTCTTCAACCTCTTTTCCATCAGGTGCTTTTGCAACATAATCAATCTCTGCTACTCCGAGAAGCTCCTGTATTATGAGAATCCCACCCCTGTCACCATCGACAAAAGCAGTGATAACTTTCCTTTTCCCAAGCTCTACTATCTCTTCCGGGACACTAGTGCCGTTGATTGCGATAGCATTCTTGAATCCGTGTTTCAACAGATTCAGGACATCAGCGCGGCCTTCGACAACAATTATCTCATCTGATTCCTCAATTGCTGGACCTGATGCAAGCCGGCTCTTCCCATATTCCTGGATCTCCATGACCCTGACAGAATATGCGACTTCATCTGCAATCTCCTGGGAGTCTGGCATGACTGTATCCATCATCCTTCTGAGAAGCTCTTTTGCCCTTTCTATGACAAAATTCCTCTTCGATATTCTGACATCTTCAATCTTCTCGACTTCTATCTTGGCATTGCAAGGACCGATCCTCTGTATTATCTCCAAAGCAGCTCCAACAATAGCCGTCTCTGCCTTGTCGAGGCTTGAGGGTATTATTATAGAGCCCCGTGTCTTTCCTGCCTTGGTCTCTGTATCGACTTCTATCCTACCTATCCTGCCGGACCTCTGCAATTCCCTCAGTTCAAGCTCTGAACCAAGTAGACCTTCAGTCTGGCCGAAGATAGCTCCGATAACATCCGGCCTATCGACCACTCCTTCTATGCTGATATTTGCGTGTATGATATATTTAGCTGAAACAGGGCTGATTTTTCCCATATCTATCTCCTCCTAGTTTAGAGCCCTTGCACAAGAACAACTATTAAAAGCATTCCTTGAGTGAGTGAGGATCATGATAGTAACCGTCTTATGCGCAAGCTGATTTCCGGATTGACCGGGTTTTGATGATTATGAACAGTGTTGCCCGCAACACTAACTCCCAGGCTCATAGCTTGAGTTTCTCGTAAGCTCGCAGCTGGGTACTCTCGTGGCGGGCTGTATTATGTAAGAGTGTCTCAAACTCATCGAAAACTCCTGCTGGAGTTCTCATAAGAGGACCCATTTACATAACAGGGAAAGGGATAAAGTTTGAATTTATAAGCTTATGCATTAAACAGGCATGAAACTGGTTAATTTTATCGTCGTGAAACTACCTATTTTTAACATGTGAAAACCTGTCACTCTGCATGGAAAAGTATTTATATACTCCTTGCTGTTTTCAATCATGATGGACCAGGTCCCAAAGCATATTGGCATAATAATGGATGGGAATAGGCGCTTCTCTGCAAAGCTGATGATGAAGCCATGGAAAGGCCATGAATGGGGTGCAAAGAAACTAGCGACTGTCCTTGAATGGTGCAAGGAATTTGACATCAGGGAGATTACAGTATATACCTTCTCTGTCCAGAATTTCACAAGGCCAAAAGATGAATTTGAATACCTTATGAAGATATTCCTTGATAATTTTGACAAGCTGAAGACAGATAAGAGGATATTTGACAGCAAGATAAGGATAAATGTCATAGGAAGGCTGAATCTTTTCCCGCCTGAGGTCCAAGCAAGACTAAAAGAGATCATGGAACTGACAAAAAACCATGACAGATATACAATCAATTTCGCCATGGCATATGGCGGAAGGGAAGAGGTCATTGATGCAACCATACGGATTGCAGAGAAAGTGAAAGAAGGCACTCTTGACATCAGCCAGATTAATGAAGAGGTATTCAAAGAGAACCTTTACCTGAGCGACGAGCCGGAACTGGTCATCAGAACTGGTGGAGAGCATCGGACATCAAATTTTCTCGCATATCAGGCAGCGTATTCTGAATATATATTTGTAGAGAAGATGTGGCCTGAATTCGAGAAAGAGGACTTCAAGGCTTGCCTTGCAGAGTATGCAAGCAGAAAGAGGAGATTCGGAAGGTAAACTCTGTTTTTAGTCGATAAATCATACCATAGTAACCTAGTTATGTCTGGAAAAAAAAGAATCAAGCTACTTTTGTGTTGATTGATCCATAAACGGTCCTTACTATGTCTGGAGAGCCGACTTTATGGTACTGCAGCAAAAGCGTCCCTTTTATTTTCTTGCCTGATTTTATCCCGATGATACAGTTCTGGAGGTTATAGGTCTGCTTTGAACCCGTTGTCACTGTTCCTGTCCCAGTGTATTCGCATGCAGGACTCGATGCTGGTGGATCATTTGACACATTCCACATCCCTTCCATATCATCTTCTCCGTATATCCTCAGGGTCTTTATAACGATGTTCGAATCGAGAGCATTTGTCAGCTGTATCTGCACGGTACCATCTGACGCAACATTATAGTCTGAGCATTTTATTGCGACACCGGATATGTCGCATTTATCTGGAAGGATGCTGGATAAATCCAGTACACCAAACCCTATCAACGCACCTATAGCCAGCATGACAATCAATATAGCGACACCATATATGAGCAGTGTTTCAACGGCCAGTTGAGCTTTTCTCATTTTTTTCCTCCTTTAACGTATTTGCAATCCTTGATAATTCATTAACATTCTCTGCAAAAGCAGGCAGGACCTTGGAGAACACCTTCTCCATTGCTTTCACATCAGAGCCTACCTCAAGTATATGCTTGTCATACTCATTGACTTTGGATACTATCGCCCGGTTCAGGTCCGAG
>JAAXVZ010000031.1 GCA_013335235.1 Nanobdellota archaeon
GTAAAAAGCAAGAGAATGTCCGATACTTTTTCTTTTTTTATGTTTAGGAAAAACCTAATGATCGCAAAAAGAACAGGAATTTCTATACTTAATGTCAGCAGCAAAGACTGAAAAAATTGAGATTCATAATTCATCCTTAGCAGCTTCCGCCAAATAATGACTTGAAAAAGCAAGATATTGAATCCCAGAAGCTTCTTTTTGCCGGCTGAGGTTCTGGGTCAGCTGTGGGCTCAACTGGAACTACTGGATTCTCCTCTGGATTTGGCTTTTCAAATACAACCTCTTTAGGCGGCTGGCCATTACTATATTCTGAGGTCTGCTTTGATTTGTAGATTATTATGTCTCCCTTGGAATCTTCTGCAAGGGAATATTCAACCTCTTCTTTTACTAACGGATCGCTGTTATCCACAAACCCGCCAAACGGTTCAACATTTTCTAGCAGGCGCGTAAGCTCTGCAGGAAAAAACCTATCAGCGTAGACTGGGTTGCCTTCCATGTCTTTAGCAGATGTTAAAACCTTCTCGGAATCCAGCTTCAGGTTCTTGAGGTCAAGAGTTCCGAATTTTTCTTTTGTAGTCCAATAGATACTGAGCTTGTTGAATTTGTACCCTTTTTGCAGGCACTTATTGTCTTCAATCTGATAGGCCTCATAGCTCTTTATCATTGGTCCTGTGTAGTATCCAATCAACACTACATCAGGGGAATCATCCAAATTCACAAGCTTGATACATCTCTCTAACGGGTGGGAATTTTCAGGCATAACATCCGCATTGACTAGCTGGGAGAAAAACAGCATTCCAACGAACAATAATAAACTCAGTTTCTTTTTCATATTTAGCATTAAGTCATTTCACTTTAAAAATCTTTTTGAAACACTCTAATGCAAGTTAAAAAATTCCAACGGCTTTGCGTATACAGCGAAACTGACACCACTTTGTTTTGCGGCTTTTTCAAGATTCTGCAATATGTCTTTCTCTCTATCTGATAATTCTGCACATCTAATAATAGAACATAATTGATTCTTGGTGGTTTGGTGTGGTTTGGTTTTATCATAGATATACGCCATTACATAAGAATTAAGGGTGTTCTCTAGTTCAGTCCTTAATCGATTGACTGTTTCATCAGGTATTGCAAATTCAGAAAAATCCAGGCCTGAATAAATCTCGTCAGGTATAAGTCTCAAAAACAAGATCTTCTCTCGATATTTGTCCATCATTGATAGAAAGATGGAATCTCATTAAATAAATCTTGTTAAGATACAACTATTGCGCCCATCTTAGTGTGGTTGCATAATGACATATTTGTGTCTGCCCACATTTGCATCACAAATGCTTAGCAACAGATAGCACTGCGGATGCTTTTTCTAAAGAACCTAATCAGTACAAGAAAAGTTAAGTATAATAGGATATTCCAAGCAGCATGTTTGAGGGAAACCCATTATATCATCATCAATTGAAAAAGGCATATCGTTCGCTTGAGAACAGCAGAGTTCATTTGGGAGTGGCAGACAAATTCCTATTTAAGTGCTACGCAGACAGGAGAATTGAACAATATCTTGAATACCCTGCATCGATCGATTTTTCAGGCATCAAAGGCCCAAAGTCGCTATCCCTTGAAGATGTGGCCATATTAGATGCACTTATTGAAGTAATACCTTATGTTCGTGATGAATACGCCTTTAGAAGGAAGGAATAATTTTTCCATGCGTTATATTATTATCGCTATCATAACACTCAGCAAACTGCCTATGGCTGAATTATAATCTTTTTATGCGTTTTATGATCAAAAATCGCCCAAACACCCACAATATTTATAACCTAAGGCAGATTTTCGATTGAGTAGTGGGGGATTTATAGCAGGCGAGATAGGCGGAAATCGCACAGGTCACGGCTGCTATATACGAGAACAAAACACGTTTTGTTCGAACAGTATGAAAGTCCATACACAAAATATCAAATAGAAACTATTTGAAGAAGAAGGTGAGTTTATGAAACTTAGGGACCAGAGGGTCGGTGTTTTTGTCGATGTACAAAACATGTATTATAGCGCAAAGCAATTCTACCATCAGAAGGTAAATTTCGCACATATCCTGACAAGGGCTGTCGCAGGAAGGAACCTCGTGCGAGCGATCGCTTATGTCATCAAAGCTGACATAAAGGAAGAAGAGAATTTCTTCGACGCGCTTGAGAAGATAGGTTATGATGTCAAGTCAAAGGACTTGCAGATCTTCTTTGGCGGAGCGAAGAAAGGCGACTGGGATGTCGGAATTGCCATGGATATCATGAGGATGGCATCGAAGCTCGATGTAATCGCACTGGTATCAGGGGATGGGGATTTCAAGGATCTTATCGAGCATGTCAAGAGCCTGGGATGCAGGGCAGAGGTTGTCGCATTCAGGAAGACAGCGTCCTCAAGGATACTCTCGGAGGCAGAGGAATTCATTGATCTGGACAAGGAACTGGACAAGGTGTTGATCAAAGACAGGAGACAGGAGAAGCCAGGTGAAGAAATACTGAATCAGGAAGGGAAACCGATGGAAATTCCTGTTGCGCCGGACGCAGTTCCTGCAGTCATACCTGTGGCACCAGTTGAAGCGCCAGCAGGAGGCCAGCCGTTAATCGAGATAACAGCGCCTCAACAAAGCGAGAGGCCAGCATTCAAGCCTCGCCAGGACCATCCAAGAAGGTTTGACAGGAACGGCCCCAGGCCAGAAGGTCCAAGACCAGAAGGCCAGAGAAGATTTGATGGTCCAAGACCAGAAGGCCAAGGCAGGTTCGACAGGAATGGTCCAAGACCAGAAGGCCAGAGAAGGTTCGACGGTCCAAGACCAGAAGGCCAAGGCAGGTTCGACAGGAATGGTCCAAGACCAGAGGGTCAGAGAAGGTTTGACAGGGCAGATGGCCCTAAAAGAGAAGGCGGTTTCCAACGAGAGGGTGGCTTCCAGAGAGAAGGAGGTTTCCAGAGGAGCGGCGGTTTCCAGAGAGACGAGTTCCGTGCAGACAAACCTAATCTCATCCAGATGCTAAATATGGATCAGCCAGAGCTTGCGCCAAAACCAAAAGCACCTGCAATGCCCAGAGAAGCTCCAAAGCTTGCGCCATTGCCAAGAGACAGGGAGCCAGTTGTCATAGAAAGGAGAGATGTCCCTCTTCCAAAAATCAATGGTGCCCAGGAACCTGAGAGAAAGATATTGCCGCAGGAACCAGTGAAAAAAATAGCGCCTCAGGAGAGCAAGGAAATCAAGAAGAGAGGCAGGAAACCTAAAGCAGAGGGCGCAGGCGCAGCAGTGCCTGAAAAGAAACCTGAAGAGAAGCAGTCTGTCCTAAAGAAGATGCTTTCCAAAGTGACAAAGAAAAAATAGCTCAACCTAGCTTTTTTATATCTCTTTTATTTTTTTATCTCACATGTTGAAACCGATCCAGATCTACGAACTTCTCAAGAAAGAATATCCTGGCGCAAAGATATCTCTGGATTTTGAAAACCCGCTCCAGCTCCTTGTTGCGACAATCCTGTCAGCACAATGCACAGACGCAAGAGTGAATGTCGTGACAAAACCACTTTTCAAGAGGTATAAGACAGCGACTGACTATGCTGAGGGAGATATAGATGAACTAAAGGCATACATCAGGTCAACAGGATTCTATAATGCAAAGGCAAAACATATCCAGGAGGCATGCAGGATACTGCTTCAGGACTTCGATGGCAAAGTCCCGGAAACCATGGAAGATCTCCTGACTCTGCCTGGGGTTGCAAGGAAGACTGCAAATGTTGTCTTGTCAAATGCCTACGGAAAAAATTACGGGATCGCTGTTGACACGCACATGATTAGGCTGAATTACCGCATGGGTTTTACAAAAGAGAAGTCGCCTGAGAAGATAGAGAAGGATCTGATGGCAGTCCTTCCGAAAAACCTATGGAACAAATACACCTACTACATTTTGGAGCATGGGAGGAATGTATGCAAGGCGCCAACACCGGTTTGCAGCAAGTGTGTTTTGAAGAATTGTCCAAGACAGGGTGTGACTATTTTCAAGTGAATAGTTTTCTCTTTGTTTCTATACTTTCATAAAGTTTAAAAAGCTGCAAAGAACCTTTAGGAATAGGTGATGGTAATGGGAAAGAAATACATATTACAGCATGACAGGCCTAATTGCATTGGCTGCGGCGCTTGTGCAGTTGTCGCAAACAAGTTCTGGCAGATGGCAGATGATGGCAAATCAGATATCATAGGCGGTTCTCCGAAACCAAATGGATGGCAGGAGATGGAGATCGATGAAAAAGATTACGAGGCCAATCATGAAGCAGCTACAAGCTGTCCAGTAGAAGTGATTCATCTTGTCGAGAAAGACACAAAGAAGAAGATCATCTGATGAATCTTGAAAAAAGAGGTAATTCTATGGCAAAAAATAAGGTAGCATTAACAGCAGGCGGGCCGGCAGGGTCTGGCGTCTTCACGATTGGCGCCATGTTTGCACGTTCTGTGCAGAAATTAGGCCTGTGGGTGTATTATACAGCAGATTACGCTTCTCTCATCAAAGGAGGCCACAACTCTTGCTATGTCAGGGCTGAGCCTGAAGAGATCCATTCCCAGATAAAGCTTTCAGACATCCTTGTTGCAATAGACAAGCTGACTGTCCAGAAACATTTTGAGGGGCTTTCACATGAAGGCGCATTGATATATGACTCATCAAGCTTTGAGATAAATGATATAGATATGTCAAAGAGGCGCGATATCAAGATTTTTGCGATCCCTTTCACTAAGCTTGGAAGGGATCTTGGAGACAAGATATATGGGAACATCGTAGCTGTGGGAGCAGTATCTGCCCTTGTCAACCATCCTCTTGAAAAACTCTATGTCGCTTTGGAGAAACAGTTCGGCGCAAAGAAAGGCTCTGAAGTCGTAGAGATAAACAAGAAAGCAGCAAAGCTTGGGTATGATTATCTCAAGGAGAACTACAAAGGGGTTTCATTCAAAGTTACACTTGAAGAGATCAAGAACCAGCCAACGCTCCTTTTGTCAGGCAACGAGGCAGCATGCATCGGCGCAATAAAAGCAGGCGTGAAGCTTGTTGCAGAATATCCCATGACACCGTCTTCCAGCATACTCTCTTTCATGGCTGCAAATGAGAACAAGTACAATATTGTCGTGAAGCATACAGAAGATGAGATAGCAGCAATGAACATGCTGACCGGCGCTGGGATGACAGGTGCAAGATGCATGACAGGAACCTCTGGCGGCGGTTTTGCGCTCATGACTGAGGCAATAGGAATGGCAGGGCTTTCAGAGACACCTTGCGTCATCTTTGAATCGCAGAGGACAGGGCCATCAACAGGCATGCCAACTTATACAGAGCAGTCTGACTTGAGGTTTGCTATGCACGCATCCCAAGGCGAGTTCCCAAGGTTGATTGTCGCACCCGGTGATGTCGAGGAGGCATTCTATGAATCCTTCAAGATCTTCAACCTATGCGACAGGGTGCAGACACCTGGGATCGTCCTTTTGGATAAGCATCTTTCAGAGTCATCCAGGACTGTCAAGGTATTTGACACGTCCAAGCTCAAGGTCGAGCGCGGCAAATTGATGACAAATGAGCAGATGGCAAAAGCTACAGCATTCAAGAGATATGAGCTGACAGCTGATGGCATCTCTCCAAGATGTATCCCAGGCCAGCCAAATGGCATGCATGTCTCAAGCTCATATGAGCATGATGAGACAGGCTGGACAACTGAAGAGAGCGCAATGAGGATCGCCCAGGTAGATAAGAGAGCAAGGAAACTCTTGGCAATCAAAGATGAAGAGATCGCACCGAAGCTTTATGGAGATGCAGATGCAGATCTGACCATTGTCTCCTGGGGATCGAATAAGGGAATGGTCCTTGAGGCTATGAAATTTTTGAAGAATGAAGGCCTCAAAGTCAATTTCCTCCAGATACTTTGGGTGCTGCCTTTCCCTACTAAGAAAGTCACGGAGATCCTGTCCAAAGCTAAAAAGACACTGATGGTAGAGCAGAACCATGATGCACAGATGCGCGGAGTCATACGCGAGTTCACAGGCATCAATATCAAAGAGACGCTATTGAAATATGATGGGAGGCCAATAGACCCAGAAGATATCTATTTCAGGGCAAAGGAGGTGCTAAAATGACAACAGTCGCAGAGCTTTCAAATAAGCACACAGTCCAATGGTGCCCTGGTTGCGGGGATTTCCCTATACTCATTGCACTAAAGCAGGCGATCGCAGCAACAGGCCTCAATCCAAAGGACATTGTTGTTGTCTCAGGAATAGGCTGCTCAGGCAAGACACCGCACTACCTGAATACGTATGGCCTGGAGAGCCTTCATGGCAGAGGTCTTGCAGCAGCGACAGGCGTCCAGCTTGCGAACCCTAAACTGAAAGTCATTGCAGTTGGCGGAGATGGAGACGGGCTTGGGATAGGCCTCGGTCATTTCATCCATTCATGCAGGAGGAATGTGAATATCACTTACATCATCTTCGACAACATGGTCTATGGCTTGACAAAAGGTCAGACCTCTCCAACCAGCAGGAAGGGCTTCAAGACAAGCAGCACCCCGCATGGTGCAATAGAGCACCCGATAAATCCTGTCGCCCTTGCGCTTGCAGCAGACGCGACATTTGTCGCAAGAGGTTTTTCAGGAAAGCTAGAGCACCTGACAAACCTCGTGAAAGAGGCAATCCTGCACAAGGGATTCTCATTCATCGATGTGCTGCAACCGTGCATAAGCTACAACCATGAGCAGACCTATGAGTTCTACAACAAGGCAGCTTATGACCTTGGAGCGACAAAAGGCTGGAAGGCAGATAATGTGGAGAAGGCTTTCAAGAAAGCCTATGAATGGGGCGAGAAGATACCTATAGGGATCTTTTTCCAGGAGAAGAGGTCAACATACGATGACGAGCTTCCTCAGGACAAGGACGTACCTGTTGCGTTGCAGCCGATAGACAATGTAGATATCACTGTGATGTACGACAAGTACCTTTAGGGCTAAAGCTTTATAGCTTTTTCATTCTTTTATCTTTTGATGGTTGTCTTGATTGTCAGTCTGATAAGGAAGGCGCTTGACCATCCGCCTATTGAAGCAGCGTATATTGCAGGCATATTAAAAGCTGCCAAGAAAAGCTACGATGTGCTAGATCTAAATCTTGAGCAATACATTTCATCCAGGATAAAAAACCTTGACCCTCAGGCACATGGTATGGGAGGTTATTATAGCGCAGGGTTCATTCATGAAATGAGCATTGCCATAAACCATCTTGCGCCGGATTATGTGATTTATGTTGCAGATAAAACCGGGTTGGACTCATTGACTATCCTCCTAGAAAAAGTATCCTGTGACGCTTTTTCAATTATGGCCTTGGATGAAGCTGAAAAATTCAGATCTCTCTTCTCCAAGTCTGCCGAATATATCCTGACCGATTATTTAGAATTTGCAGCTAACCCGGTGATAGGCCTAGGTTCAGCATGTGAGGCTGTCCCTTCTTTTGATAAATTCAAGCTTTATGATTATACTTGCAGGATTCTTCCAATAAAGGTTGACAGCAGGAGTTCAAGTGACTTAAGATACAGTACCCACCTGATTGCCCTCATTAAAACCTATATCCAACTTTATGGTGTTAGGGAATATGTCATCCGGGATTTTCCTGCAGGTTCTGAAGAGCTGCTGTGCTCTTTTTCAGCAGGCATATGCAGTAAAAGAATTAAGATATCCTGGGTAGCAAGAGCAGAGATATCCGCAGGATTGACTCTTGGCTTGCTTTCAAAACTAGTCATGAGCGGGTGCCATATGCTTCATTTCCCAATACCTACATTATCCGACAGGCTGATCCTGCAAGCCAATTTGCCTTATTCTTCTGAACTTGCCCTGAAAGTAATAAGGGATGCAAAAAATGCAGGGTTGACAACAGGTGTGATACTCAAGACGGGTCTGCAAGGTGAAAGATCCGAAGATATAATAGAGACCGTTCGTAAGCTATCCGAGAATTCCCTCTATGTCGATGATATTGTTGCAGTCGAGCCAATGCCTGGAGCAGATGCAGGGCACGAAGCAAAGAAAAATAGGATATTAGGCATGTGTGAGAAGAGCAATATCTATATATGCTGCAGGTAGAAATAAATATATACCTCTCTTCTGGCAGCAGATGAGAATCTTGCTTGTGCAGCTTCCTCCCTGGACTGTTTTTTCTCCGCCGATCGGGCTTGCTTATCTTTTGGGAGCACTGAAGCAGGAAGGGCATGAAATCTCAGTCTATGATCTTAATATATTGCTCTATAGGGGTTGCCAAGAGAGAGCTGCTCTTTGGGATGATAAAAATAAAGTCAGGTTCAATCTTCTGGAGACAGATAAAGCACTGATTGACACCCATATCTCTAAATTTCTTTCATTTCAGCCAGATATAATCGGTTTTTCTGCTACAGCAGCTAGTTTGGAGATACTTAATTACTGTATCCATGAAGTCAAATCTCAAAATCCTATAATAAAAATTATAATAGGCGGGAGCATAAGTTCAGATAAGCAGGATTGGTCTAAGATACAAGGTGCCGCATATCTGACTATAAATGAAGCAGAGAGAAGCATCAGGTTCATCCTGGACGCTTTTTCCTCCGGAAAGGACTTAATTCCTCGTGATGGTGTAAATGTGTTCGCAGACAAATCCAATCCTTCACTAATCTGCGTGGAGCCAGAGTCTAAGCCGATGCCAAGCGATATAGTTTCTCCTGTCTTTAATTTATTTCCTCTTGATCTATATACAAGCGAATCTATCTCTATATCCTTCTCCAGAGGGTGTGTGCGCAGGTGCACTTTCTGCGAAGATTCGCCTTATCTCTCGCCCTTCCGCACAAGGAACCCGGATGTTGCTGCAGGTGAAATCGAAGACATAATGAAGAGCACGAGAATAAGGATATTCCAGGTGAACGACCTCCTGATAAACGGAAGCATCCCTTTCTTGGATAAGTTTTGCGATAGGATAATAGCGAAGAGGCTTCATCCTTTCTGGAGCGGGCAGGCTATCATCAGGAAGGAGATGACAGCAGATCTCTTGAAAAAGATGCGGATTGCAGGATGCACATTCCTAATATATGGTATCGAATCTTTCTCTGAGAAGATAAGGTTGAGAATGAGAAAAGGCTCTGGCTCAAAGATAGCAGAGAAAGTCCTTATGGATACCAAAAGAGTAGGGATAAGGGTAGGGATAAACCTCATGGTTGGGTTCCCTGGAGAAAAGGAAGGAGATATAGAGGACACGATAAGATCCCTCAGGAAACTGGTGATGTATATCGATCAGGTTAACAGCTTGAATCTTTGTAACATACGTGAGCATACCTTATTGTATGATGAATACAAGAAATATGGTCTTAAGTCCAAAGTAATGGGGCTTGATTTTGATGACGGAACGACCCTGAAGGAAAGGATTGGTAGGCTAAAGAGAGTTTATAAGGTATGTAGGGAACTTGGGAGCACCAGCAGCGAAGGCCGCTCCAGGCGCTCCAGTTGCAAAAGCGGCTCCCAGAGCCAAAAAGCACTACTTCATTATCGAGA
>JAAXVZ010000032.1 GCA_013335235.1 Nanobdellota archaeon
GTATCGACCAGCATCGCATAGAGCATCTCCATGCCTTTCCTGAATTTCTCATGGTCTTCTGAATTCTTCAGCGCAATCTCGAAAGTATCCATTATCGGAAGGAGCTTCAATGCAAGAGCCGCTCCGCCAAATTCCTGGCAGGCCTTCTTCTCCTGCTCTGTCCTGTTCTTGTAATTGATATATTCTGCCTGGAGCCTCTGGAGCATGTCTGTGAGCTCTGCTATCTTTGCACTTGGCTCTATTTCTTTCTGCTCTTGCCTTTCATCTAGGGCTTCTTTTGCTTCCTTTTTATGCTCATGCTTCTCAGCAGGCACCGGCTCTTCTCTTGCTTCTTCTTTATGCTTTGTCATGTTGTCCTCATAAATAAAAAAAAGGGGAAAAAACTACATCATCCCGCCATAGGGATTCATGCCTCCCATACCGCCCATGTCTGGCATGGCTGGCTTCCCTTCTTTCTTATCCGGGATGTCTGTCACTACAGCCTCAGTTATGAGGATCATACCGCCGATGGATATCGCGTTCTGGAGAGCAGTCCTCGTGACTTTTGTCGGGTCTATGACTCCAGCCTTGAACATGTCCTCGAACCTGTCGCTCTTTGCATTGTATCCTATATTGTCCTGGGATGCAAGCAGCTTGTCGATGACTATCGAAGGGTCTTTTCCGGCGTTCTTCGCTATGACCTTGACAGGTGCCTGGATCGCCTTCTTTATTATCTCGACACCGATTTGCTGGTCTCCCGGCAGCTTGAGCTCTTCTAGCATCTTCGCTGCTCTCAATAGAGCGACTCCGCCGCCTGCGATGACGCCTTCCTCGACAGCTGCCTTTGTGGCATGCATTGCGTCGTCGACTCTGGCTTTCCTCTCCTTCATCTCTGTCTCTGTCGCTGCTCCTACATTTATGACTGCGACGCCGCCAGATAGCTTTGCGAGCCTCTTCTGCAGGTCTTCCTTGTCATACTTGCTGTCAGTCGCCTTGATCTGGCCCTCGAGTAGGTTTATCCTTGCCTTGATCTTCTTTGCGTCTCCCTGGCCGCCGACAATGATTGTCTTGTCCTTGTCGACCTTGATCTTCTTTGCCCTTCCGAGGTCTGTGATCCTTGTTGTCTCGAGCTTCATGCCCTTGTCTTCAGAGACGACTTTTCCGCCTGTCAGGACTGCGATGTCTTCCAGCATCTGCTTCTGGTCATCACCGAATCCTGGCGCCTTGACTGCGCATGCCTTCAAAGCTCCTCTTATCATGTTAAGGACAAGAGTTGCTAGAGCCTCGCCTTCGACATCCTCTGCGATTATCACAAGAGGTGCGCCCTGCTGCGCAATCTGCTCAAGGACTGGCAATAGCTCCTTCATGTTCGAGACTTTCTTGTCGTAGATGAGGATATATGGGTCGTCCAGTTCAGTAGTCATCTTCTCAGCATTTGTGACCATGTATGGAGAGACAAAGCCTTTGTCGAACTGCATCCCTTCGACAACATCAAGTGTCGTCTCCATGGATTTTGCTTCCTCGACTGTTATGACTCCGTTATTCCCGACCTTCTCCATTGCGTCAGCAAGGAGCTTTCCGATCTGCTCATCATTGTTCGCTGAGATTGTCGCGACCTGTATTATCTTCTCTTTATCATTCACTGGAACGCTCTTTGCTTTCAGGAATGAGACGATCTTCTCGCCTGCGACCTCTATGCCGAGCTTGATCTCTGTTGCAGAAGAGCCAGCTGTTATGTTCCTGATGCCTTCCTTGATTATATTTGAGGATAGGACGATTGCAGTTGTTGTTCCGTCTCCTGCGACATCCTGTGTCTTCTCAGCAACTTCTTTTAATAGCTGCGCGCCGATGTTCTCAAACTTGTCTTCAAGCTCGATCTCTTTTGCGATCGTGACACCATCATTGATGATGGTCGGGCTTCCGAAGCCGCTGTCCAATGCTACGCATCTTCCTTTCGGACCGAGGGTCACGCTGACAGCGTTCGACATCTTTGTCACGCCTTCTAATATCTTTGCTCTTGCAGCATCATCGAATAATATCTGTTTTGCTCCCATATTCATTCCACCTTCGCTAGTATATCTTTAATATCAATCACAAGGTGCTTCTTGCCGTCGATCTTGATCTCTGTGCCGCCGAAGCTCTCGTATAAGACCTTGTCTCCCACCTTAAGTGGCATTTCTTTTGCATCGCTGACAGCGATGACTTCAGCCTCTAGGGGCTTGTCTTTTGCAGAGTCTGGTATATACAGACCTGACTTTGTCTTCTCTTCCATCTCGATTGGCCTTATTACGGCCCTGTTTCCTAGTGGTTTTAGTTTCATGTTTCCATCACCTTTTCTTATAGCTTCATACTGTGTAGTTTCGCAACCCTGTCTTTTGTGCTTGGGTGCGTTGAAAATAAATTCAAAAGCGCATTTCCCTTGAACGGGTTTGTTATGAATAATGATGCTGTTGTCGAGTTTCCCATACCCATGGGATGCATCTTCACTCCTGCTTCAATCTTCAGGAGCGCGTCTGCAAGGGCTTTTGGATCCCTGACTATCTTTGCGCCAGATTCGTCAGCCAAGAACTCTCGTGACCTTGAGATAGCGAGCTGCAGCAGCGTGGCTATCAGCGGAGTGAGTATCGCCAGCACTAAGAGTTCAATCAACGATGATCCTCCGTCCCTGTCATCCCTGCCGCCAAAACCTCCAAAGATAGCAGCCCATCTTGCCATCGATGCGACATAGGATATGACACCTGCGATAGTCGCTGCAATGGTTGTTATGAGAGTATCCCTGTTCTTTATATGGGACAGCTCATGAGCTAAAACTGCCCTAAGCTCCCTTTCATCCAGCAAATCCAGTATCCCTTCTGTGCATGCAACAGCAGAATGGCTTGGGCTTCTTCCAGTCGCAAATGCATTAGGGTTCTTGGATGGGATTATATACACGCGTGGCATCGGAAGGTCAGCCTTCCTTGCGACTTCCTTGACATGATTATATAATGGCGATCCTTTCTCCACTTCTTTTGCCTGATACATCATCAGGACAATCTTGTCTGCGAACCAGAACATCACAAGGTTCATGATAAGGACTATGACTAATGCGACAGTCAATCCAGATGCGCCGCCTATAAGCTGGCCTACCCAAAGCATCAAACCTGTCAGCGCTCCTAATAGCACGACTGTCTTCAATTGATTCCCTAACCCGCCCATTTTTCCTCCCCTCATAAATAAATAATAAAAAACCGAAGCTTACTTGACATCGATTCTTTTCCTGTTCACTGTTTCTTTTTCCTTCTTTGGAATCTCAACCCTGAGAACGCCATCCTTGTACTCAGCCTGCGCCTTGTCAGCCATGACTTCCTTTGGCAGCGGTATCGTCCTGAAGTAGGACTGCCTACTGTAAGAAGACATGTTCCTGTCCTCTTTCTTAGTCTCAGACTCTACTTTCAGCTCAATAGACTTGTCTCCTACATGAAGGTCTATGTCTTTTTTCTCTACGCCAGGCAGCTCAAATGCCGCGACAATAGCGCTTTCAGTCTCGTGGAGATGGCATACAGGGACTCTTGCGCCAGCCTTCACTGGCTGCATTGTGCCGCCGTAGCCCAGCATCTTTCTCTGGCTTGGCCCGAAGTTGGCTGTAAAGAGCCTGTCCATCTCTTCATGCATCCTTTCCAGTTCGTCGAACGGATCCCAATACATTTTGTTGCACCTCCAAAATTTATTTGCTATGGTAAAAAGAACTTCTTTATAAAGTTTGTGTTGAACTTAAATCAACAAGGTTGATGTTAATCAATCTATTTATAAATAAATATTATTTTTTGTCTCAAGCAGCATAATATCTTTATCTTACAGTTCATTTTTTATATAACCTGCTTACCCACCAGTCATGCAGCTTTCAGGACTCAGCGATAATGAATTGGAGACTTTGCTTCATGATCCTAGCTCGCATATATGGGGCACAACCTGGTGGAGCAGGAACATTGCCGGATTCATAGAATTGGAGAAGCGCATGAGCAGGTTCGATGATAAGGTCCATGTATCCCTGATTGGACCTGGCTTAGATGATATCAACTATCTTCGCATCGACAGAAAACCATGCATGTCAAAGTGGTCATGGGACTATCCTCTCTTGCTGAATGTCGTCGAGCGTGAAAGCAGGAAGCATCATTTTGATTATGACTTAAATGTCATCGATTTAAACCCGATCATACTTGAAGCGCTGAAAAGGCAAGACTCATTTCCGCTGCCTGTGGGTGCAGGTACAGGCTATCTTGATCCGGCAGGCGCAGACCTTTTTTTCAGGAGATTGGCTACACTCTATACGCATCAAAGGGTCGAAGCATCATCTCCGAAGATGAATATGTATACTGTCCCTTGCGAGATGAGGGGAAAAACAGTTTTTCAAGAGAGGGATATGCAGGAAGGGAGATTGCCTGAGAGCCATGTGACAATTGCGCTGAATTGCATCCCTTATTGCGATGACACTAGAAAAGCGTCAGAGAATATAGCAAATGCGTTATTGCCAGGCGGGCTATTGCTTTCAGATTCAGAGCATTTTCATTATAGGGGGGATCTCTTTCCATTTCCAGGCACGAAGCATCTCAAAGGTTGTGCCCTCTATATGAAAGCAGACTGAAAAGATTTTTAAATATCCCTCACTCTAACTTATTTATGTCTGTCAAGAAAACCAGCATCATCATCCGCAGATCGCTCAGGCCGGAGTCTGAGAACATGAACGATGAGCTCCAATGGTTCTGCGACACTCTCGGGCTTTTCGGGACACGTGACAAGGACAAGAGCTGCTTTAGGCTTTTTGTCGTGATGCTGAGGGGGATGAGGCAGAACAATGGCATGACAAGCGATGAGCTCGCTGAGAAAGTTGGCCTCTCCCGTGGTACAGTTGTCCATCACCTGCATAAGCTGATAGGTTCAGGCCTCGTGAAGCAGGAGATGAACCATTACATGCTCAGGGTCAACAATCTTTCTACATTGATCGATGAGGTAGAAAAGGATATCATAACCACGATGGATGAGCTCAGGAAGAGCGCAGGGGAGCTTGACGGAAGGCTGAAACCCTGATATGCGTATTCTGTTATCATTCTTCCGTAAGGTTTTTAATTACTGCATCAACACCTCCTGCATGGTATTTGATGAGGCAGTCTTTCCTTTGCTGAGCCCGGGATATGTATTTGAGATGTCAAGCCGGATCAGGTTCAGTCCCAGGGCGGTTTATGAGGTCACATCTTTTCTGATAGAGGAGGGGATTGTCACTGAAAAGACCTCTGTATATGATCCCTTTTGCGGGAATGGTACGCTTTTATATACGCTGTCCCTTCTTTTCCCGGACATATTCCACACAGTTATAGGGTCGGACGCAAAGCCAGGGGCTGTGAAGACAACAGGCAGGAACCTGTCACTGACGCGGACTGAAGGGTTAAATGATGAGATTGAAAGGCTAGAGGAAAAACTGACTCGTCCTTCATCAAGGCAAATCTCCAAATCAGACTATCGGCGGCTGGATGCATTGAATGCATTGAAGCCGTATATACCTGGTCATACTTTAGGCACATCCATGAAGGTGTTCCAGGGCAATGTGTTCAGGCAAGGCTATGCTGACGATTATGTCTTGCCTGGTTCAGTCGACCTTGTCTTCTCTGACCCTCCGTACTGCAATGCGTGCCCCTGGTACCTCCCAGACGGCCGCGCAGTCAAATCTCTGGAGAGGCAGGATCCTTTCGGGAGCTTAAGGCCTTACATCAGAAATGATAGCAAGCTGGTTCTGTTTTATGAGAAAGGCGCCATCCCAAGACTGGATGGGCTCGATGTGCTCGCAAGGAAGATCCACCATGGCCATGCAATAGATAGGGAGGTATACATCTGTGAGATGAAAGCCAGGCCATGAGCAAACTTTTAAAAACAGTCGATTATTCTTGAAGGAACACGGGCTCGTGGCGAATCGGTATCGCGCCCCTTTGGCTGAGGGGAGGCATCGGGTTCAATTCCCGACGAGTCCATGCTCTCAGCTTTACAAAAGCTGAGAAGCAAAGTGAGAGGCATAAAGCCCCTCTGGACGAAGTGGGTTCCCAAGCTCGCAAGCGCGGTTACCCGACGAGTCCATTCCATCTTTTTGCAAAAAAGCTGGACCAAAAAGCTGGTGGGCATAAAGCCCACCGTGGATGATTCGGAATAGACTCATCCTAATTGTTGAAACGCCTCCGTAGCATAGTCGCTATTGCGTGCGCTTGGTATCGAAAACCGCGGATTTTCGAATATGGAAATCTGCGATTTCCAATAAGCGCAAGGTCGTGGGTTCAAATCTCATCGGAGGCTTTCTTTTTTTTAAAATGATTTTCTGTATTATCTGATTCAATGTTAAGTTGACTTGTTTTCGTAAATAAATTACCATTTATTAGTAGTAAAAATAACAATCTTTATATACTTTGGTTTCTTTTTTTTCATTTGATGCACACGTCGATTAATTCCTGGAAGAAAGCAGTCATTGACAGAGAGGCAGAGCTGCTTTCTAATCTTCTCAAAGAGAATGACATCCATTATAATGAATTAGATATCAAGAGGATCAAAGTAGGGATAAGGCTGGACCTGGAATATTCTCTGCAGTGCGATATCCCTGAGGATAAGCTTGATGATGTGGCAGATATCCCAATTGAAGAGGCATTGCAGTTCGTCTTATATTACCATGATAATTTTGAAGGCTTCATAAAACATGACGGTTTTCCATCCTACAAGATGAGCCCTGAAAAATCCCCTTTCCTGTTCACCTCAAGAGAAGCAGAAGTGAGAGGCGCCGGTGTCTATTGGAATCCGGGTGATGGCACAAGGTACGAGCTTTACATGATACCAAGCGTGCAGAACAAGACCCTGGTATTCAATAGGGTCGATAAATATGCTCAGACACGCTATTACTCCAAAAGTTTTTCTGCTAGCACTATCCTTCCGCCGGATGCCGCCCAGGTAACTCTTGAAAATGCGATTGTTCCTGAAGGTTTTGTTCCATTGGATTTGTATTCAGAAGAGCGTGTTGAGCCGAGTGAAGAGGACATCCTAAGATTCAAAGAAGAAATCGTCAAGAAGAACCTGTTGACTGCAGAAGAGGCGGATCTTTTCATGCGTGCTGGAAAGAACCGATTCATCATAGATGCGGACTTCTCACCGGATTCCCCGACCTCAACTATCATAACGGGATTATCCCTTGGCATGCTGCTTTATTCGATGTTCCAATCATTCTATCATATCGTCAACAGATGAGGGCATTGAAATAAGAGAATCATTTTTATATAACATGAACTTTTTTTCGCAAGCATGTACATTGTCATGTTCGGTCCGCCCGGATGCGGGAAAGGTACACAAGCTGAGATTCTGCACGTCAAATATAACATACCTGCTATCTCTACAGGAGATTTATTTAGGTGGCATATAAAAAACCAGACAGAATTAGGGAAAGCAGTGAAGTGCTATCTTGATAAAGGGGAGCTTGTACCGGACGAAGTGACACTGAATATAGTTGATGAAAGGATATCAAGGGAGGACTGCCTCGAAAATGGCGGCCTTTTTGACGGAATCCCAAGAACCGTCTACCAGGCAAGTAGGCTGGATGAGCTGTTGGGGAAAAGGGACCTGAAGATAAGCAGCTGCCTCAACATCTGCGTACCTGATGAAAGTATTGTCACAAGGCTGGCTGACAGGGTGATAGGATCGGACGGCAAAACATATAACCTTGTGACCAACCCGCCTCCGGGAGGGATGAGCTTTTCAAGAAGATCAGATGATGAGCCAGAAACAGTCAGGAACAGGCTTAGGCTCTATCATGAGATGACCCATCCGCTTGTCGAATATTATGCAAGAAAAGGGATCATGCATACTGTGGATGGCGACCGGCCTATTGAAATTGTTTCAGTTGAATTAATGGGGTTAATTGATTTGCTGGCCAATTAAATCTTTCTATTATTCCTGGGCTTAGAATTATGGTGCAGCTGCAGGCCTATCCATGTCTTTTGTCTGCTACAGCATACAGGCAGTCAGGTCCAGGAGCATTCTTTAACTATTTGATTTAATCCCCTTAACTTTTCAGTTTACCGACTGAAAAATCGTTCAGGTTATCATCCTAACGCAAAAAAACCATGATAATACTTGGTCAGTGGTATGTGAGTATGATAATTAATATAGTTGCAAATGTTATCATGCTTTCAAGTTCATTAAACCAAATGGTTGATTATTGCTATACATTTAAGTGATAATTACTACGTAATTACGAAAGATTTATAATAAAAAGCTTCTTAATTCCACATATGGCAGCCAACTACGCATCCGCACTCCCACAAGCAACACCTGACGGGCAACCTATAAGGTATATCTCGCCTTCCACTCCTATCAAGACCTTGGTCCAGAGGGTCCAGCATGGCAGCCCCTCCTATGACGGCTCTTTTTTGACAGAGGGCGATTATGCATCGCTTATCAAGGCAGTGTTTGACCAGCCAAAAGAATTGGCAAGGTATGGACTTGATGTCAAGAACCCAGCATTCCTGGCAGCATTCCCTGAGATCCAGGCGATGACAGGAAAGCACCTCACTGAAGAGGATGTGATGCGATCTTTTTATTCAAGGCAGGATGGCGCAGGTGCACTTTATGCGACATATGAAGGTGCGCTGAAGAATTTCAAGAAAGGCATCATGCCGGACTCGACTCTTGAATTGACTGCACTCTATCTGGTGCAGACAATATATGATAATCTGGATGCTGTGAGGCAACACAAGGGAGACAAAGCATTATCTAATAAGCAGTGGGAGTTCTATAACGCGGCAAGGAACCTCGTTAGCAATATCGGTGCGGACTATGTGATGTTCCCAGAAGGCGAGCAATACACCCAGGCAGGTGTCATGGAAACACTAAGGGCGCTGATGACTGCTGAAGGCAGGCAGGCAATTTGGAATGACATCAAGCCTAAAGGAAGAAACAGGAGCAGGCCAGCCCAGGACAGCTGGTCTGGCGGTGACCTAGGGTTATCTTTCCCTGGCGGGCTTGAACTGATTGCAGCAGGCGCAGACGGATACGAGCATCCTGGGCCATATCTCATGAGCGTCGGCCAGCAAGCCGGGCATCTTCCGGGTGTCAGCCCAAAGCGCGGAGGGCAAAGATATAGTGCCCTGGCAGTAGGCCTTGCAATAGGCACAGCTGTTTTCATAGTCATAGGCTCGGCGATATATCTTGTGGCACAGTCAGGAGCTGCGCCAAGCGCACCGCAGCCGACATTTGTCCCTCCTGACCAGCAGACTAATGGTTCTGGAGCTGGCTCGGCAACGCAATTGCCTGCAGCCACAGCGACACACACACCGCTCCCAGCGACACAGACTTCAGTTCCTCCGACAAGTACAACGATACCTGCGACACCGACTCCAGGTTATGTAGACAGCGGGATAAATTTCTGGCTTCCTGCGCTCCAGCTAAAATGCGACGTAGGCACGATAGGAAACAATACCTATATGCAGGTCCTCCCGGATACTTGCTCTTACCCTGATGCCAGCGGAACTATGCACACAGGCCAGAGCATGCCTTCACTGTTCAACAG
>JAAXVZ010000033.1 GCA_013335235.1 Nanobdellota archaeon
GACCGAGCCGATCGCCGACGCGGTGCGCTCGATTCTCGACGGCCACATCGTGCTCTCGCGCAAGATCGCCGCGCGCAACCATTATCCCGTCGCTAGCATCAAGTATCTCATCAAAATTCTTTATGCCAAATGCATTCTCTATCTTAGAGATTATCCCTATATTTGACCCGTGAAGAAGTTTCCTAACGCGCATGACATCCTTTGCTGTGCGTGTGAACGACAGCGCTATGAAATCAAGCTTCTCTTTTTTTGCAAAATCTATGAACGCCAGGTCTTCCTTTGTAAGTATTTCCAGGTTTAAGTCTAGTGAAGGGATGTTCACCTTGACTTTATCAAAAACCCTGCCGTTAGTTAGCGCGCGCAATGTAACTTTATCCTTAGATATGCTTTTGACCTTTGTCCTGAACAGGCCGTCTTCAAATAATATGATTGTGCCTGGTTTTATCTTTTTCAGGAACCCTGGAACAAAATACATCTTATGCAAAGAAGAGAAGCCTGCCTCGAATTGATCTCCTTTGGAAAGAGAGAGCGGGTCCTTGCATCTGAACCGGATCTCAGGCCCCTGGGTGTCCAGCATGATAGGGATGTCTTTTACTTCCCTAAGATTAGATACTAAGCTGTGGTATTGCGCAATATCCCCATGAGATGTGTTGATACGCGCAGCATCCATCCCTGCATCCACCATCTGGCGGATGATTTTTTTATCCGCTGATGCCGGACCTAAAGAAGCTAAGATCTTCGCTTTATTCATCTTCTATGTATCGAGAGAGAGGATTATATAAAGTTATCCCTGTGGAAGGAGATGCACAAGAGAACGAGCTTTGAGGCTTGAAAGTTAATTAAGTAAAGAAGGCATAAACTACAATAGAGTGCATTGTTGATATGCTTTTGCGGTGCAGATTCAAAACTTAGGGGTTGTTCCTGTGAAACCTGTGTGGTGAATTCGAAAAGCAATTTTCCAAAACATGTAATCGGCGGTAGTTTCTCACCATGACTTGAAGAGCGGTAAATCAGCTGGTGTTCTGTCCTTAGCTTCTTTAGCTCTTTTTTTGTGCATACGATGTATCTGTCCTCTTCAAGATCTGTATCATCTAGATCTACCTTGAAAGCGTACGCCTGTTTAGTCTGAAGCGCTTCTAGTACCATCTCTATAGTCATATTTGGCTTGCCGAGCAATCTAAATTTCTCAAGAATGCTGTCTGAAACAAAATATCTTGCCGTGCTCATCTCCTTTGGGCTAAGCTCAAGAACATTAGCTGTCGCAGGAACAATATAATCATCAAAGGTCCTTCCTTCGAGATCTCTGCCTGGACCATTGTCCGAAGTGCTTGTAAAATCTTCCAGGCTAACCATATAACCAAATGTAAAAAATCCATCCATATCTACACTTTTCTTATCGACGCAAGAGAGCTCTGCGGCGGTCATGAGCAGCATGCCGGTCTCTAATTTATATCCCCAAATTTCCTGGGTTTCTGCAAATGATTTCAGCGCTTGTGAGAATAGCTTTGGGTCATTCATCGCATTTTTTCCAAAAACGCCTAATTCATTAATAAGTCCTTGATTTAAGATTGTGCTAATAGCGAATCTTGCAGTAGTTTGCTCGGAATCCGTACTTATAGGGATTTCATATACAACCGCATCTGGAGAACCGAGAGCAGTCAACAGGGCAGCGTCATTTTCAGTAAATTGGTATATTGTTTTATTGGCCATGTTGAGTTGGTCGAGACACGATTTTATATTTAAACCTAATCAAAATATACCTATAAATTATAGGTTGTAGTTAAACACAAGTCAGTACGTATGCATACAACACCACACCAAATCTGCCAATTAATTATCACTTAGTAGTAGTTCTATAGCACAACATTTATATATATTAGGTTATTTTCTCAACCCAAGTGAGACCATGAAAAGAACAATCCTATTAATGCTGATACTGCTTTTCCCCTTAGCGAACGCTGAATGGGTGCAGACATTAAGTCAAGAGAAGCTCGAAGAGAAACAGGTTGTGCCTCAGACTGTCTTTGATCCTGGCGAAGATATAGGATTCTACGGGACAGGCTATGAGAACAAGACAGTGACTGTCTCTCTAACAAAAGAAGGCGCAGACCCATATGTAGTGGAAGTTGATGCGCGCAATGGTGTAGCTTCTTCAATATCTGCAGCAGGGAAATTCTTCACTGGTGTCGCATCTGGCGTCTACAGGATGTTTGCCGCGGTCTCAGGCAAGACAGTAGAATTTTCAGAAGATGTTGTAGTGACAGGGGAAGATAACCCCTCTGAAGACGACGATAACGATGGATTTCCAAATGAAGAGGACAATTGCGACAATGTAGCAAATCCTGGACAGGAAGATGGCAACGATAACGGAATAGGAGATGCATGCGAAGAGGGAGATGGCGAGGACGGAGAGCCTGAGGGTGAAGTCCCAGAATTCTCAAGCCTCGCTGCTGTGCTTGCGCTTGGCGGCGCTGCCTATTTTGTAAGCAGGAGGAGGCAGTAAGATGAAAAAGACAATCCTCTTTTTTGCGATCCTGTTGGCATTTGTGACTGTTGCTTACGCAGACTGCGGACAGATAACAAAGTGCATGAATGCTGAAGAAGAGCCATTTTGCACACCATCAGACTCGACATGCACATATGTCGATGAATGCGGCGTGACAGAGACAGTAGACACTGACTCTGACGGATTCACTGACAGCTGTGATGCTTTCCCAGGAACTGTATTGGAAGTCACTAATATGGACGCTGACGGCCTTGGAACAAACTATGACTGCGATGATTTCGACCCGACTGTTGTAGGCGAGTGCGACTCAGACGGAGACGGAGACACGAACCAGGAGGAATTTGAAAACGAGACAGACCCTAATGACTCTAATGACCCTGGAGACCATGGAAGAGCATCATCAAGCGGAAGCAGGTCAAAGTGCCTTGCCTCCTGGGACTGCACAGAGTGGTCAGAATGCGTAGATGGTACAAGGGAAAGGGCCTGCAGGCAAACAAATGACTGTGAATATACCTACAACAGGCCTGCAGAGAAGGATGCCTGCCCTCAATACCTTGTCTTAAGCAAAAAGGTAGAGGCCGCTGCTCCAGAGGAGAATGTTCCTGAACCTGTATTAGTGATTACGCAGCCTGGGGAAGAGACAAATGAGACTAAAGAGCCAGGCGCAGGGAACCAGATAACAGGAAATGTTGTATTTGGCCCTGGCGGGATGCTGAAGCCATGGTGGCTCATCGTTATTGCAGGGATAATAGTAGCTTTGTTCTTCTATAAGAAAGGAAAGAAGAAAGAAGAGTAAGTATTATCCTTTTAGGACTTGGCTGGATAGCCTGCCTTCCCTAATCATTTCTTCAGGTATGCCTGACTTGCTGTGTGCCAGCTTTCTCAGTGTTTTATATTCTTTTGCTGTCAAGCGAATCCTCTTTCCGTATTTTGCTTCCATCAGCTTGATGTATTTGCTTCCCCTGGCAGTTGTCATTATCAGGTCCTTTAGCATGTTGACATCTTTAAGGTTATCCTGGCTGGCTATCTTGTCCAGCTCTGAAACGCCCATAAAAGCGTAGCTGACAGCGTCACATAAGGCCCTCTTGAAGATATCTGTGTCGACATACAGCTTCCTTAGTGATTCGCATTTAGCATAATCCAACTTCTTCTGGCCAAGGAGCTTGAATGTCATTTCCTGCACTTTCTTATCCTTGCAGGTGATACCATACTGGATGACCCAAGTCAGGTACCCGTTTTTTATATCTGCATAGACATCTGTGCTCTCTTTTTCCCTAGTTGTGAATTTTGACCCTACAAGATCAAGGGAAAAATCCTGTATGTCATTAATTATCATATTGCTCAAGCCGCAACATTTCCCAAATATCCTTAGAGCCTTTGTCATATTGTTCTCTTTGGATTTGCCGAGAAGTGTTGTCATCTTCGCCATGTTTTCCATCATGGCGGCATTTATACCATAGGTCCTCTCATAGAAATAGCTTGGTTTAGGCACTTCAAGTAGAGAATATTTCTTGTATGCGGAATCAATGACCCTGAATTCAATGCCAATGTCATTGTAATTGTAGTTCTTCTTAATCAATTCGTAGGCCTGCTTTGCAGACTTGCCATTGTAGTGGATAGTATTCAACAATGTATCAAATACCTGCCCGATGTAGAATTTTTCATCAGTATCCCTGAATATAGCCTCCATAGCAGGACCATATTTTGCCTGGACTGACTTAAATAAGGTCTCTCTCAGTATATCCCTTCCTTTGAAAAAGGTGGATTTTGATATTTTCAGCGATGTCTTATTGTCTGCGCCTGCGTTGAAGCAGTACATAGTCGCCAGATGAAGCTCCACATAGCTGAGCAGGTCTTTATACTCTTTCCAGTTAAGGTTATTTATCTCAATGAATTTCCTCAGCAAGTACGCGCGGATGCCTGCATGAGAGCCAATCCTTGATATGACATAATCCACAAAGAGATCCTGGTCTATTTTATTATTAGGGCTGACCTGGCTCATCACAGTCTGCTCGAATATAGGCCTATACTCCCTATACGTTTCCTCCATCTCTAAAAATCGCTGCTCATTGATATTCTTAAGCGCCTTATCAATGCCTGCAGTAGAGACCTTATTAGTGAAATGGCTTGATTTTATCAGCCCGAACTGCTTCAGGGTCTCTTCCCTTCCAAGCTTGATCAGAGACTTATCTTTGTGTATGACAAACTTGATCCTTTCTCCCTGGAGAGTATTATATGTCTCTATCAGCGTATTGTAGTTTATATCCTCTATCCTCTTGATCTGATGGTAGAGCGTGTTCAGCGCTGCCCAGAATTTCCCCGGGAAGAAACACTCAATCAGCTTATCGGGGTATATCCAGACCTCGATGATACTGGAGCAGTCTGCACCTGTTTTCATCTTATAAGGCTGTCCTTCCCTGCTATTATAGAATTTAGCAATCCACTTGTCAACCATCGTGTCCCCGCGGGAGAGAGTATAATGCTTTGTCTTTGTCTTGATGAGGCGGTCCATGAAGACATATTCCGCAGAAGGTGTCATGAGCGCGACCATCAGATGAGGCGATTGCATGCATAAGACACGGTCCTCTTCACTGTACTTGGCGATGTTGTCAAAGTACTCTTCCCTGAACTTATGGAACAGGGCTTCTGCATCAGGCAGATTGTCTATCTCGATGGTCTGCAAGTCCTCGCTTATCGTGTAGGTCTTGACCGTGGATTCCTTGTTTACCGACAGGCTGTTGTATTTCTCTACGAAATGGCTCAGCTCACCAATCCATTCAGGATTCAAGAAGTAGCCCTTCTCCATGTTTACCAGGACACCGTCAGTCATCATCTGCTTTAAGGTCTTGTGGATAGCCTGATAGGTCACAGAGAGAGAATATTGCTTTTTTAGGAGTGAGTTGATTTGCTTCGTGTTCAGTCCTGGCGTCAGCGAAAGCAGGATGACGATTTTGTCTCTGGTAGAGGATTTATCTGTGTCAAATATTGGCAAGTAGCTCATCACAGACATACTGGAGCTGTAATTTTTAAACCTTTTGGTTTATTTATGCAAAAACCGCCATAAACGAAATATTTATATACTCAATTTTCCAGAAAAGTAGGTTATCGGGGGTGTAACAGAGGTTACACTATCTGATAGCTTTAGCTATATGCGAGGTGCTAAAAATGAAGCTATCTAAGGAACTAGTGAATAAGACTGTGTCTGAGGCAGTCGGGGAGGATGCTTTAAATATAGTCGAGTATCTAAAAGGCAAGGAGAACATATCAGAGTTCAAGATCGCCAAGGATACAAAAGAAGAGATACATAAGGTCAGGAACATATTGTATAGGTTGAACAACTTCCACTTGGCCATATATATAAGGAAGAAAGACAGGCAGAAAGGCTGGTATATCAGCTACTGGACACTGAATGAAAAGAGATTCAAGGAAGTCTTCGGAAAGCTCCAAGTCCACAGGCTTGAGACACTCAAAGACAAGCTCAAGAAGGAGCAGGAATACCGTGATGGACTTTATATCTGCCCGAACCTATGCACAAGGATGAATTTCGAGCATGCCATGGAATTGTCTTTCATGTGCCCTGAGTGCGGCAAGATCTTAAATCCGCAGGACAACTCAAAGACCATAGAGAACCTGAAGAACATGATTGAGGATATAGAAGTCACAGCTTAGATTCTTTTTTATTTATGCTTACTACTTTTTCTTCGCATTTGTTAACAGATAATCCAGGTGGCGACAATAATCCCGACAGGGAAGAAGATCTTTTTCGTTAAGCCTTGCTAAGAAATAAGGTCTCTCAGACTGAGCGTAGTCATTTAATTTGCTAATGACCTCATCGGTCTTCCATTCTACAATATGTTTTCTCATTACAGATATATCTGTATGCGCAAAGGGGATTGCAGGTATATCCTTAAAAGGGAAATTGAAAGTTGTAACTGCACCAGATAAAGAATTCCAATATCTTAATTCTCCACCTAACCCTTTAGCCCAGATAGCTGTTGTCGACATACCCAGACCCGATTTCCCATGATGGATTTCTCTTGATTTCGCGCTGGGGTATCTTTTATGCAAAGGTAGCAGGCTAAGCGCACTTTGGCTATAGCCTAAGCCATTGTCCTCAATTACCGCTTCAATGTGCTCTTCGTCAGCTCCAACTGCAATTGCAATTTTGCCATTGCTATCGCATTTGTCTATCAGCGCATCTAGACTATTCTTGAATATCTCCCTGATGTTCACATCAAGCTGCCAATAGGTAACTTCAAGCAGGTAAAATATTCCCGGAGAGCCCCCCTGGATGCAATATTCCGACCTTATGCGCTCCAGCATTGAGCAGATATAGTCGAAAGCAGAATCAAGATACTTATCATCCCTGAAACTAGGTGGCGTAAACTCCAGTTTTTCACATATCATTAGGAACCCAGTAAAAAGGCTATATTTAAAGATTCGGCAAAAAAAGGGTAGAAATCTATTTATATTATCATTTAATACTGAGCATATAAAATCGGGGGTTAGAAAATGGAGATGATATTTCTAGCAATACTAGCAATGAGCATCCTTGCTATATTATACGCAGGGATCCTTTCCGCATATATCCTGAAGCAGGATGCGGGAAATGCAAAGATGAAGGAGATCGCTGATGCGATAGCAGAAGGCGCTATGGCATTCTTATTGAGGCAGAACAAGACTGTCGCAGTCGTTGTTGTCGTGATTGCTGCCTTCCTCTGGCCGACACTCGGCATGCAGACTGCTGTCACATTTGTCTTGGGCGCTCTGTTTTCAGCTGTCGCAGGTTTCATCGGCATGATGATATCTGTCAAGGCAAATGTCAGGACAGCCCAGGCAGCAAACAAGGGCCTGAGGGAAGCGATGGACATAGGATTCAAGGGAGGAACAGTCACAGGGATGGCTGTAGTCGGCCTCGGCCTCCTAGGAATAACATTGATGTTTGTAGTATTCAATGACCCGAAGATGATCATAGGCTTCGGATTTGGAGCATCGCTCATCAGCCTATTCGCAAGGGTCGGCGGCGGGATCTACACAAAAGGTGCAGATGTCGGAGCAGACCTGGTAGGGAAAGTCGAGAAAGGCATACCTGAGGATGATCCTAGGAACCCTGCTGTCATCGCAGACAATGTCGGCGACAATGTAGGGGACTGCGCTGGCATGGCAGCTGACCTTTTCGAGTCATACTCTGTCACTTTGATTGCTGCGATGCTGCTTGGTTTGGCGATAATAAAAGATGTGCCAAATGCTGTCGTCTACCCTATGGCTCTTGGAGCTGTCGCGATACTAGCCTCGATTATTGGAACATTCATTGTCAGGACAGACCAGAAGGAAAAGATCTGGCCAGCATTGAACAGCGGAATCTGGCTCACAGCAATATTATCTGCAGCAGGATTCTATGAAGTGACAGTTGTTTTGATGAAGAACCTGGCATACTTCTTTGCAGCCTTGACAGGACTCATTGTCACTGTGGCCTTGGGCCAGATAATAGAGTATTACACCTCTAAGGACAAGAAGCCGACACAGCTTGTCGCAGAAGCCTCTACAACAGGCGCAGGCACAAACATAATCATGGGGCTTGCGATAGGCATGGAAAGCACTGTCGCTCCGATCCTCGTGATATGCGCAGGGATCTTTGCCTCATACTATTTTGCAGGAGTCTATGGTATCGCAATAGCAGCTATGGCAATGATTGCGATGACAGGGATTGTCGTTTCAGTCGATTCCTTCGGGCCAATCACAGACAACGCCGGCGGGATTGCAGAGATGGCAGGCCTTCCAGAGAAGGTCAGGGACCACACAGATGCGCTGGACGCTGTCGGAAACACGACAAAGGCAGTCACAAAAGGATTTGCAATAGGCGGAGCAGCTCTTGCAGCTCTTTCCTTGTTTGTAGCCTACTCTGAGGAAGTCAAGCTGTCTGTGATCAACATACTTGATTACAAGGTTGTCATCGGACTTTTCATAGGAGGAATGCTTCCATTCATCTTCTCTTCCCTGACAATGAGAGCTGTCGGAAGGGCAGCAAAGCTGATTGTCGAGGAAGTCAGAAGGCAATTCAGGGACATAAAGGGAATCATGCAGAGGAAGGCAAAGCCAGACTATGCTGCATGCGTAGATATCTCTACCAAGGCGGCAATAAAAGAGCTTATCATGCCAGGAATAATCGCTGTTGCAAGCCCGCTTATTGTTGGCTTGGTCTTAGGGCCTGAAGCGCTTGGCGGCCTCCTTGCTGGAGTCATCGTGACTGGCCTATTGCTTGCAATAATGCAGACAACTGGTGGCGCGACTTGGGATAATGCCAAGAAGTACATAGAGTCCGGGAACTACGGCGGAAAAGGCTCAGATGCCCATAAGGCAGCTGTTGTCGGAGACACTGTAGGAGACCCATTCAAGGACACAAGCGGCCCGGCACTCAACCCGCTTATCAAGGTAGTGAACACTGTCGCATTATTGGCAGCGTCATTCATCTTGGCTTATGGGCTGAAGCTGATTTAATGCAGCAAAATTTATTCCTTTTTTTCTTTTCAAAAATTATTAGGATTAACTAAGCAGAATTGTCGATAAAGGATCAAGCGTCTCTGTTCTTCTCAACCTTACTGGAAGCAAGAGGCAATGCATAGGCGATTGGTGCAAGGATGGCAAAATAGAGCTCATAATTCGATCTTTTGGGGATAAGTGACTTAGGAAGCAACAAAACCGGATCATTTTCCAGGGTGTCTTTGGGCACTTCAGTTAAAATCTGCTCCTTAAGTGCATCAGTTAAGAGCGAGAGCGATTTTTTTTTTAGCGGGAGGTAGCCATCAAGAGAGATCCCATAAGAAACATCAGGATGAATCTCTGCCTGGGTCAACCTGTCATGGATGCTGAGACCGTATTTGTTGAAAGCGGCATGCACTGGCCCAAACCCTGAACTGACACGATAGAAATCAAAAGAAGCCTTAAGCAAGTCGTTGTTCCCCTCGAATTGCGACATCAGATAATAATAATTGTTCATGATTGTATAT
>JAAXVZ010000237.1 GCA_013335235.1 Nanobdellota archaeon
CAAAAAAAAGCTTCTTATCATAGGTGACTCCTTTACTCAGGCAAGGGTGAACGATGGTGAGGAATATTATGAATTCATGCAGCAGAGGTTTCCAGATACAGAGTTCTTCGTTTTCGGGACAGGAGGCTATGGCACTTTGCAGGAATATATGGTACTGAATGATACTGTGGATGAGATAAGGCCAGATTTGATATTATGGCAGTTCTGCAATAATGATTTCGCGGATAATTCTCACGATTATGAGGTTCTATTCAACAGGGAGCATATAGGTGTCAGGCCATATCTTGAAGAGGAGAATATAGTATACAGGATGAACAGGAGATATGACCTTCCGATAAGGTATAGCGTAAAGTCAGCGCATCTTTTATTGACCGCTGTTGAGGCTATCCAGGCTTCCTGCTCACCTAAACCCGGATTCGATTCAAAGGAATTCAGACAGGCGCGGGCTGTGACTCTTGATCTGCTGGGAAAAGTCAAGGCAAGATCTAATGCGCCGGTCTATTTTTTTGATGCCTGTGGGTCACTGCCTGAAGTGGCTGACCTATGCAGGGACGCAGGCATGATTTGCCTTCCGGATATTGCAGGCATACTAAAGGAGGAATCAAAAATAATAGGGGAAACATTGTATCTTGAAGATGGTCACTGGAATCCTGCAGGGAACAGGATTGCCGGCAATATCCTTGCAGACTATTTTGAAAAAAATAAGATACTAACCTAGCTATTTTTCTTTTTTTATATCGCTATTCAAATATTTTTCAATCGCCTCAATATTTTTTGTTATCTTCTCTTTGTTCGGGTGCCCGAGTTCCAATGCTTTTTTAAGGTATTTTAATGCGGCTTTATGCTCTTTATGCATCACAAGGATGTTCGCAAGGTTGTTGCAGAGGGAAATTGAGACATACCCTGACACAACCAATTTTTTATATATCTCATATGCTGCATTGTATTGCCCAAGGGCAATATGGCACAAAGCCATCCCTTCTGATGATTTGTTTTTTTCATAGCCAAGGTGGGAAGCTTTCTCTAGATACTCTAATGCTTTTCCATGATCTTTTTTAAAATGCATATACACAGCTGCAGCCTTATAATATAATCTTCCGTCCTCTTTGTGCAGTAGGGTTTTTTCAGCTAATTCAAGATATCTGAGTTGCCGATCAGCCAGGGTGTTTATCCTCTTTTCTTCCACATAATGGTGGATGGGTGTTTCAACACGTTCGATGCTGAGCCCTTTTTCTTTTATTGACTGCGTTACAGTCTCATGTATGACCCCTTGAAAAAATATCCCAAGGTTGTTCCTGAAAAGCCTTATGGTGGGTGTTCTTGAGTAGCCGTTGTATCCCTTGCTTTCCTTATACCGCGGCACATCATTTATAGGGACCCAATTTGGACGGGCCATGTTTTGAGAGTAGTCCCTTTGGATGAGCAGAATGGCAGAGGCATCGGTCTTCTCTATGGTCTCCTTCAGCTTTTTGATATCTTCCTTCGCTATGACCTCATCTGCGTCAAGGATCAGTATCCAGTCACCAGTTGCGTAGCCTATGGAGCGATTCCTTGCTTTAGCAAAATCCTCTTCCCACTTATAGTCAAATACCTTTTTTGTATATCTTTTGGCAATCTCTTTTGTCCTGTCTGTCGAGCCAGTATCGACTATTATTGCCTCGTCCACAAACTCTTTTACAGAATCAATGCATGTCTCAATGCATGTCTCTTCATCCTTGACTATCATGCATAGGCTTATCTTATTCATATTCTCTCTCACTTATGGTCTACACATAAATATGTTTTTACTAGGTATTTTTAAATAGTCTTTGCTTATCCGAAAAAGAGAGGTACATAAATGACACTTGCAACAGGTACAAAAGTTAAATTCCACTACACAGGAAAGCTCCAGTCAGGAGAAGTTTTCGATTCATCAGAAGGCAAGGAGCCGCTTGTTTTCGAAGTCGGGAAGGAGATGATAATCCCTGGCCTTGAGAAAGAGATCGTGAAGCTCTCTGTAGGAGATAAGAAGACCATAGAAGTCTCACCAGAAGAAGGATACGGCCACGAAGTAGCAGATCTTTTGCAGGAGATACCTAAAGCCAAGTTCCCTCAGAGCATGGGTTTAGAAAAGGACGCAGTAGTCTATCTGAAGACTCCTGATGGCCAGACGATCCCGGCAAGAGTGAAAGACGTGAAAGAGCATACGATAGTCTTGGACTTCAACCACCCCTTAGCCGGCAAGGACCTGTACTATCATGTCAAAGTTGTCTCCGTCAGGCCTGCATCGGTGGAAGAACTGGAGTATCTCAGACCCTGCGAACACGCGGAAGAGGACTCGGCGGAAGCACAGGGATCATAGGCGGGTTATCACTGCAAGTACTTAGAATATTTGCTCGATTCAGGAGCATTCCTCGATCCCCACAAGGCTCAACGATGCGGCACGATTTCTACTCCCCTGTTCCTGAGCCAATCACAGAACCGGTAGAGCAACTTCGATCGATCTTCACCCTGCAACAGGCCCCTGCAAAACTCGAACATTTCCTTTTGCATCGCCACGGAGCTTTCTTCAATCCCCTCTGATGTGTAGAATTCCCTGAGTAAAGCACTTGCTTTGAGGGAAGCCGACCCAAAGATTCGCATCGCCTTGA
>JAAXVZ010000238.1 GCA_013335235.1 Nanobdellota archaeon
GTTAATAAAAGTTTTGAAAAATCAGTGGAACGCTGCTATGAACTCGCTAACAGAGGTCCTCAAATCATTTATAGCTCCAGTTCCGGATCTATAATTCTTCGCGATATCGGTCTGAGTTATCTTTTTTAGTGTTGAGTATGATAGCTCTATATCCCATCCATTAATGTGCAAGTCATATCTTGCCCTTGTCTGTGGGGTGGCGTTAGTTGATATCCTGCCACCATACGCAAAATCTGTTCCATATGTATGTTGGAAACTCTGTCCTTGTGTACTATATAATATTGCAGCATCGGTCTTTGCCTGCGCTAAACTGCCGGAGTCTGCGATATACCATGCGGGTATGAACGTATCATTTTTTTGGGTCTTGCCATACGCTACAAGGTCTGCATATTCAATCAGCGCTCTGACTGCATTAGGATCCCTTGCCATGCTATATAGCTGGGCAGAGATTGCTATGTCGCTTACATCGTGATCTGTTATATGCTTGTTGACGACTCCGTCAATTGTTGTCCTGGATGTTCTGACAACATGAGTTGCAGTCTGGACAAGTGAAGTTAAGCTTCCGAGGAGTGAGTTGTTTTTCTTTTTGACCATGTGACCACCTATCTCTATGGTGTGCGTGCAAGTATATAAATCTTACTATTATTTTGTTACTTGGTAGTAGTAAACTTTATTAAGGGGTGTCGCTTTTAGTGCTTTATGACTGACGAACTGCTTATTGTCGGAACAAACCATTTCGATCCTAAAGGCCCTAAACGCCTTGAGAAGATCATCGGGCTTTATAAACCGGATTGGGTTGTAGTTGAGGCGACTCAGGCAACCTACCAGAGTGCATTGAGCGGTCATACACAGATTATGTCTTTGAGCAGCGCGCAGATAGATGAAATGAAAGCCCAGATAGCAGCTACTGGGAAAAAAATAAATGATAAGACGCTCTTCATGGTTCTAAAAACAGCAGGATATGAATGCTGGACTCCTGCGTCTATCTCAGGTCTTGAGGTGATACCAGGTGACCATGCAGTAAGTGAGCAGATGGGGACAGACCTTTCCCAGAAAGTCATAAAGGAATTGGTCGATCCGCGCTCTTCGCTCAACCTGTACCAGGATCCATCGCAATGGCAAAGGAATATGGACAGAATGTATTTTACTCCAAGCAGATTGAAGTTTGAGAATGATGAGAACAGGAATCCCTCGCTTGCAGAAGCAGCGAAAAAATCAGGGAAGGGGATGATTGTTACAGGACTTCACCATGCAGTCATGGTAGGAAAATACGGACTGCTTAATCTGTTGCATGAAAGGCACCCAAAGTATATTCGGTTGGTTTTTGCAGATGAGATAAAGGGAGGGAATTTAAGCCCATACTATAATAAATGACAAAACCGTTTTGAGATTTTTTGGATGTTTAATCTAGGTTTTTCTCTTCTTAAAACCGAGTTCTCTAATCGAAAAGTTTATATATTATCTTACCAAAAAATTCAGATATGATACAAAAAAACAAACTTCTAAAATCCATGTTTTGGATTGTTTTTGGTTTGGTAGCACTTCAGCTTGCAAAAGCTCAAACGACAATCAACCCGTTTACAGGAGGGTCTGGTTCCTTTTCAGGGATGCTTAATCCTCTGATGCAGCTATTAAACTACCTCTTAGTCGAGGTTCCATCAACAATGGGTTCGCTATATTTCAAGGCACTGCTTTTCTTCCTATTGCTTGTGATGCTTCTTACCATCACGCCAAGGATTCCTCCTTTTAAAGATGGAGACGAGACAACAAAAAAATACGGAAAAGTAGCGGCATGGGTTATCGCATTGACTTTCGTAGTATTCATCCCTGACACAATAATCATCCCCTTGATCAACCTCTGGGGTGTTGTCGGTGTCCTACTAGCGTTAGTTGTTGTGCCTTTGGTGCTTATATTCGGAACAAAGTCACTTAGCAGGAAGCCAAAGGGTATATTATACTTCTTTGTAGGTCTAGTCATGTGGCTTTTCTTAGGACAGCTTCTTGTGATGGGAAACTCGCCCCCTATTCCAAGTAGTACAACAATAAGTATAAACAATGGTCTTCAACAGATACTTCCATACCTTCAATTGATTGCATTTGGCTTGGTAATATATGGTATATACCTATTCTTCACCCCTGATGCAGACAGCCTTGAAGCAAAAGCAGATCAGGCAGCAAGGATGGGTGCAGCCAATGTAAAGATAGGAGAAGCTGGGAGAGACGAGCAGTTAGGCCTTGCAGGCATCAGGAATGACAAGTCAATTGGGATGGCGAAGCTCAACAGGGAATGGAGAGAGGGTACAGCCAGGAAAGGATATGACGAAGCAGAGTTCCAGGAGATTCAGAACCTTGCGAATGAGATTGTCCAGATAAGGGCAGATGCAGAGACATTTGCCAATGAGACTAATGGCTTGAAGTCGATGCTGAGAGACGTGGAAAGCAACAATAAGTTGTATTCTAAAAGTGCAAAAAAATATACAAATGCCGGGGCTACTAACGGAGAAACAGTTGTCACAACCGCAGTGAGCAACTTTATAGGCAAGGCATCCAACCTCAAAGGTAGGATCACAACCGCAGGCAAGAATCCGAATTTCATCAGGTTGCCAGAGATATGGCATACAAA
>JAAXVZ010000239.1 GCA_013335235.1 Nanobdellota archaeon
GCATCTGAGACACCATTCCAATTGCAGGTGAGGTTGCTGGTGATGTTGGGAAGAGCAGGGGTTATTGTCGGAAGGTTGTGTGTTGGCGCCACATTTGATACCACAGTTACAGATGTCGAATTCTTTGTGATGCCATCTATATATCCATCATTCGGAGTGACTGAGCATCTCCATTGATCATTCGATGCTGTCTCACTTGAGACAATAATATTAGGTGCTCTGCCTGCCAGCCCTGCCTGGAAATTGGCACTGACCTGCTCTGCAGAGAGAGAATAATTGTATATCCTTACTTCATCAATCGTTCCATTGAGTGGATAACCCAAGTCATTTGAATTTGCTATCACTACAGAATTCCACGTTGTTATATCTCCTCCTGGGGCAGTGGCATTATCTACTTTTGTGCCATTGACATAAAACTTCATCTGCCTTGTCGAAGAGTCATATGTCCCGACAAAGTGCTTCCAGACACCATTAACCACTGCATCTCTTACATCTACTTCCTCTGTGCCATTGCCTATAGAGAATGCAAAATCGCCACCATTAATCCACAGCCTATATCCGCGGGGGGAAGATACATCCCATTCACTTTTATAGATCAGTCCCTGATTCTCTCCGGAAGAGCTAGGCTTCACCCATGCCTCAAGAGTAAAAGAGGTGCCTCCTGTGAAATTGAAACGTGTTGGTTCGACTACTTCAATCACTTTTGAGTTATTATGGTCGAATAGATATGCACCTCCTAATTTTCCTACTGTGGAATTCCATGTTGGATTGCCATAGACATCGCCAACAAGACTATGCCCTGAATAGTCCTTGGCATGCACTTGATCAGAACCGCCTTCAAATGGCAGGTATAAAGCCAAAGCAGGTGCGCTATTCTTATGCCACACGGTTATGTTCTGCACACTATCTCCATTAGCATCTGCAGTATTTGCCCAGTTGCATGTCAGGTTGCTTGTCGTGTTGGGATATTGAGGAGACACAGTAGGCGTATCTGTCGTAGGCGCGGTTGTGTTTGTGTAGGTTATATAAAGATAAGGACGGAATGATTCATTCGCATGCTCTTTGGTGTCGAATGCAAAATAGTCATCTGATGTGTCCGCGCTTCCGTCGGCAAGGTAAAAGCCAAGGGTGATGTTGTTCCGTTGTAAGCTATACTCATCCCTGATCCATTGTGTGAAATCCCAACCTACCCAATCACTTAGACTGTAATGCCATATCCTTAATCCGGTCTTATTTATTGTATTTGTGCCGTTCAATGTTCGCATAGTTGACGCTGCACCGGTCTCCTCGTTCCATGTATAGTTCGAAATGCCATAACCCAAGGCAATATCATCTTCATCATGTGTCGGCCAGGTATCGGCATCATTAACATGCATCCTGAATACCGCACTGACTATAGTCATCCCTGAAGGGATAGCGCTTGTATTAAACATCAAGTAAGAGTCTCCCCAGCTTCCGCTGTCATCGTCATCTGCGTAGATATATGTCGCTGTGCCTGCATGATAGATATCATCATCATTAAGTACCTCTGTGTCAGGATCCTGTAGAATCAGGCTCCAAGAGGTGATGGTTGCAGGCAATGCAACAGTCACGCTTGAAGAATTCTTTGCTATGCCGTCATTGTATCCGTCATTGGGGGTGACTGAGCATAGCCAATTATCATTCAATGAAATCTCATCAGATATAATCTTATTAGGATATCGGGTCAATCCATTTTCATAATTGCTGCTTATCTGTGATGCTGAAAGTGTGTAATTGTATACCTTAAACTCATCAATTGTCCCATTGAAGGGTATAGATACTGCAGCCATATCTCCAACATACCATGTTGGCAACAGGGTTAGCGCACCAATATTAAGTGAACCTTCATTTGTGTTTGTATTAGTTGGTTCTGTTCCGTTAATGAAAATACGCAGATCATTAGTAGCTTGGCTATCATTCCAAAGCAGTGCAATATGTACCCAGTCCCCTGCATTCCACGCATAGTTGGCACTGCTTACTCTGACTCTTGACTGGATTGTCGGAACACTATCGATAGTCATAAATATTATATCTCCTGCTGTCCCTAATCCTGAAAGTTCACAATTTGCATCACTGCCACAGAAAGCAAAAATAAATGCATCACCTACTGCAGAATTAAAGTTTCCAGTAATCGTATAAGTAGCACTTGTAGAGGTAGATGCTTTATTTGGCTTCATCCAGAATTCAATCGTGCCCTGGCTAGCACCTACAAGATCGATAGCTGTTGATGTTGGGAATGCAATATAGTCATTTGTTCCATCAAAGGTATACCCACCACCGACCTTCCCACCTGTCCTGTTCCAAGTCGCCCCAAAAACAGTTCCATTATTCCCGTAACCTGAATAATCTGTTGCGTTTGTGCTCTCTTTTCCATCGGCACCTTCAAATGGAAGATAAAGGGAGACAGTCGGCCTATTGTTCCTGTACCAGACGGTTATGTTTGTCACTGGATCGCCATTGATGTCCTGGACATTTTGCCAGTTGCATGTCAGGTTGCTTGTCGCGTTAGGAGCTGAAGGCGTGATTATAGGTGTAGAATGTGTGGGTGGTGTACTTAATGCAGATATTGTAACTGATGTCGAGTTCTTAGTTATTCC
>JAAXVZ010000034.1 GCA_013335235.1 Nanobdellota archaeon
TTCTAGGATACTTTTAGCAGGCCTGGATTGAATCCTAGAATATCAACAGGGAATCTGGGTGCTGTGCAAAGCATTATATAGCTGCATCACAATAATAGGTTTGGTGATATCCATGAAGAGGAATGTAGGAAAATTTGACCGTATGATAAGAGTTATCGTATCTGTAGTTCTCGCTTTAGCAGGCTATTTCACAGGCCTTTGGTTCCTATATGTCTTTGCAGCAATCCTTATGGCGACAGCAGTGATGCGGTTCTGCGGCTTGTATACTCTACTTGGTATCAACACCTGCAAGATCAAGAAGTGAGCCCCTAATCTTCTTTTTTGCAGCAAAGAACTCGCTAAGGTCTTTTCCTCCTGCCTGGTATTCTTTTGCCTGGAGGACCATGTCAAGCTTGTCCAGCTCTTTTACCAGCTTCGCTTCCTCTGACTTCCCGGACTCATACTCTTCCCATAGTTGCATCAGCTTAGGCGAGCCTACCTCTTTTGCAATCTCAAAGATGGCCTTTTTCTCTAGCCTATGCTTCTCATCAGAGCTGATTTCATGCGGTGTCATGTCGCCGACAACAGACTCTGCGAGGTCATGGACCAAAGCCAGCCTCATGCATTTCTCACAGTCTAAGCCTAACTCATCAGAGCACACCATAGAAAGCAGGGCAACTGAATAAGAATGTGATGCGACTGTCTCATGGTCAGGTATATTGTGCCTGGTCCAGCCAGTCCTGTCAAGGGATTTAAGCCTAGAGATAAAAGAATGAAGCTTTTCTAGCCTCATTTGTTATGATGCCCCACTAGTTGTAGTGATTGAATCTTATATCCTTTTTTCTCATGCAAGGGGTATCGTAACACTGAAAATTCACGCGTATGAATTTTCATTTTAGTGCGTGCAGTATCTTCTCCTTTAGTGCATCCTTAGACATAGCTCCAATCACTTTCCCGACTTGCACGCCTTTCTTGAATATTATGAGCGTAGGGATGCTCATTATCTCGTGGCTGGCGGCTGTCTCTTCAGCCTCGTCGACATTCACCTTGAAGAAGCTCACATCTTTCATCTCTTTGGAGAGCTCCTCGAACCTTGGTCCCAGCATCTTGCATGGTCCGCACCATTCTGCCCAGAAGTCTACAACAGACTTATCCGCTTTCTTGACTTCTGCATCAAAATTTGAATCATTTAATTCAGTAGGCATATAATCACCATGCCAAGGAAGCCATATTTATTTTATATAATTATTGTTTAAGGATTGTAACAGCGATAGCAGATATTGCAAGGATTGTGTCAGCCACTATTATATAGCTCCATTCCCTGGCATGCGTGTCATCCAGCCTGAGGAAGCTGAATTTATACCTAAACAGGACCGGATTCTGAGGGAAATCCTTGAAAGGCCTAAAAAGCGGGAGATTCCTGTGCCCTGGCAAATCTATCAGCAGATGGATGGAAAGCCCAATAATGACAGATGACACAATAGACGGCAAGGCATATGGGACAGATAGCACAAGGGAGATAATGACAGTAAACACAATGCCAAGAGGCAGAAGGAACAATGCCGCCCAAAGAAGGGTATGCATGGACTTTGGCTCCAGCAAGGTATAGCTCCCAAAGATACCCTTTTTTCTCATGAGCGCGAGGACATAACCCTGGACATAGTCCAGATCAGGCAGCTGCGATGCAATGAAAAGCGCTATTGGATTCAAGTGAGGGAAAAGGATATACAGGATATAAAAAGAAAGGAAATGCCCGAGGTGAGATGCCATATCCTCACTAATAGACCATACCTGTATTTATCTGCTGTGATAGCAGCCGGTTGTATAAGCCCATTATCGCTGTATAATACCTGTTCTTCTCTTCTTTTGGCAGCTGGACATACTTCTCTTGCAGCTTTTGGTATATCTGCTCTGAGGACTTGATATCCCCGCTTGTTACAGATATCTGGAACTGCTGGAGCAGGTTGTCTATATTGGCTTCTGAGAGGAGGTTATCCTTCCTCATCGTGTCAAGCTCGCGAGGCTTGAAGACATTAGTGATTTCACCATATATCTCTTCCTTGTCCCCCTCGTTCAGGTCCTCGAATATCTTCTGTATCTCAAGATATGTGTCTCTTGCCCGTGGGTTCTGCCCGTGTCCGATGAAGTCCTTCGCAACATTAAGGAGCCTCAATATATCAAGGATATCTGGGCTTCCAACATCAACCAGAGGAGTATGGCTTACAGTAACCTGGTGGAGATGAAGTTCCTGAGGATTGTTAAGGAGGTTAGACCTTCCGACAAGAGTCTTGGTCATGTCATCATAAACTTTCCCCTGGGTATCGACTGTCTTCTCTTTCTGGTTCAGGTAATAACCTTTCTGCATGAGCCGCTTCTCGATACGGTCTATCGCCCTCTTCTCTCTTGCTATGCTGGCAGAGACATCCCTCCTTAGCCTGTCATAGCTTTCCATCCTTTTCTGAAGCTGCGATTCAAGCATCCTGAGCCGGACTGCCTTGTTCTGCTGATCATACTTGATTTTATCAATGTCCTTTTCCATAGACTTCAAATCAAGCTCTTTTAGCTCAAGTGACTGGAGCCTGCTCCTGATCTCAAGCTCGGATTTCCCAAGCTGCGCCTCGAAGCTTATCACAGCAGGCTCTTTTTTTGCGAGAGCCTCCTGCTTCATTGTTAGCTGTCGGTCAAGGGCCTCGAACTCAGGGGCCTTCTGATTGAACTCCAGCTCAACTGTGTCGAAGTATTTCTTCTTCTGCTCCATGTCTTTCTTTATGCTGTCTTTTTCCTTGGTTATGTCCTTATAGTTATCTACCTTCGAGTTGAGGCTTTCATCTAGCTCTTTCTCATGCGCAAGGAGTGTCGTTATCTTCTTCTCTGTTGCTGCAAGGTCAGAGAGAGCTATATCCATATGCCTCATCAGGAGTCCTGAGACAAGCCTGGAATACTGCCTCTTCTCATTGAGGAGATTCTCTTCTTCTACAGAAAGCTTGTTCTCCCTTTCCTGGTAGAATCTCTGGAGCTTGATGAAGCTTTCCTGCTTCTCTTTGACCTCATTTTTCATTGCCTCTATCTCCTGTATGGCAGAGTCATATTTTTTCGACAGCTCATCCTTGATCTTCTTCAGGACTTTCTCTTTGGACTCCAAAAACTGCGCTCTTGACTTCATCGACTTCTCATCCTGGGACAGCTTGGAAGACATCCCTTTGATATTCGCTTCCATTGCTGCAACAGCGTTCAGCCTCTCGCCAATATCCTTCTCGCGCAACCTCAGCTCCTCTCTCTTCTTGTCAAGGTCTGTTATCTGGGAATTGATATTCGTCTCAAATTCTTTGTATTCCGGAAGCTTCCTTTCCTGCATCCGTTTCAGTATCTCCTGCTTCTCGCCTTCAAGGACCTTTTTCTCCTTGCCAAGAAGCCTTATCTCCTCTGCGATCCCTTTCTTGCCGAGTTCGAGATTAGACACAATATCTGAAAGGCTCTTCTTGAACTTCCTCTCCTTCTCGTTTAGCTTTGACTCGAATTTAGGGAGTTCTGAAGCAGATAATGGTTTGTCTTTGGGTGTCTCTACCACAGGTTTTTCCGCTGCTATTGAAACTGGTTTCTTCACTTCCCTGACATGCGCTTTTTTCACCAGGCTCTCTTTAGCAGCTGCAAGCGCTTTGGCCTGCTCCTGCCTGACAGGTTTTGTAACAGGCTGCATAGGTCGGGCTTTCTCTGCCCTGGCTGGTTTTTTCTGATGTTTCTGCACAGGCACAGGTTTGTCAATATCCGCGGAAAGTTGCATTGTATCATGCTCTTCTGGGACTTTTGGTGCAGGCACTTCTTCAGCATCTTCCGAAACAGCAGGCACAATCTCATCCAGCGTCTCAGGTGTTTTTGCAGGACTTATCTTAGGCTCCGGATCGTCTGTAGGCTCGCTCTTTGGCTCAGGAAGGTCATCTTCCTGCAGCTCAGGAATGTCTGCTGTCTTCAGCTGGGTCGGACCGACTGCAAAAGAGACAGGGTCCTTATCTGCAGCCTGCAATGCAGGCGCATCTTCAGTAATAGCTTCCTGCTGCGAAACAGGTGCTTGCTGGATCTCCTGAGTTACGAATTCCTCTCCTTTAGGAGGCGCAAACGCATTCTCCTCAACAGCCTGCAATTCTATCTTTTCCTCTTTTGGACCGCCATGGGCGATAATCTTCTTATTGAACCCGAATATCCTTGAGAATAAACCAGGCTTCTGCTGAACAGAAGGCTGCTTAGTCTCTAGGTTTGGAGGTATATCAAATCTAGGCACCTCTGCAGGTGGCAGTGAATCTATCTGGACAGGCGTATGTTCGCTATGCTCAAAGGCTGGCAGGTCAGGGAGCACAGCTGCTGAGACCCCTGAAATCTCGTCAACCAGATTAGATAGGTCTGTTACAACAGTGAGCAGGCTCTCCTTAGTTATCTTGGAATGGTCAAATTCAAGACTGCTCATGCTGACGCAAATCTTTGCGATTCCTGACGCATGGCCTACCCTGTTCTCTTCAGCTTCAAGCAGCAGGTCCTCGTATGTGAATTTGTATGCCAGGCCGAACGCTTTCAGGAGAAAATTATTCACCAGCTTCTCCAGCCGCGTGAAGGCGTTTTGCAGATTCTCTTCTCTTACCAATTCCTTTTGAAACTTAGAAATATCATTTAGGAATTCTTCTCTCAACTGCTCTGAAAACTCAGAGCTCACCCCGTTTTTCATGGAACCAATAGATGCGATAGGCTATATAAATTTTACGGAAAAGGTTAGCACTTTATAGATGTACAATATTCTTTTTTGCCTGTATCTCCCTGAATGCAGGATCAAGAGAGACACACGGCATCCCTTCAAGTATGACGCTGGATATCCTGACGCCTTTTGACGCAAGGCCGTTAATCATGGTGCGCGTACCTTCCTCAGACAGCCCAAGATTCCTTGATATCTCTTTATAGCTCATTATATCGCCTGACCTGGAATACAGCATCTGAAAGACTTCCATCTCCCTGCCGGTCAGGATTATAGGCCCCTCTGGTTGCGGCACCCTGCCTTGCAGGCATTCTATAGCCATCTCTATCCGGTCTATCCTCTCTGAAAGCTTCTCTACTTTCTCATTTAGGTCAGCCAGGTCATGCGAAGAGGCGTTGATCTCATCAGTGTTCTCATTTATCGCCTCAAGATGGTCATTTAGCTCTGCCTTGATCTTTGAGAATGCATCTCTCAGCCTCAGCTCTTTCTGCACAGGTCCCACCATAAATGGCAGGAGAGAGTTCAAAAATTTATAAAGTTATATGTTTTGCATATGATAATGGTAGGGTCAAAGAAGCAGCTTGCCGTATTCCTGTCTAGATTGCAAAGTTTCGAGAAGCCAAGTTTCAGGCTTGAGCAATATCCGACAGACTCTGAGATTGCTGCCGAAATCCTCTGGTTCGGGCAGCAGCTCGGGGACATAGAAGGGAAGACTGTTGCTGACCTGGGTTGCGGCACAGGAATATTGGGCATAGGTGCCATGATGTTTAGCCCAAAAAAAGTATTTTTTGTAGATATTGATGAGATGCCAATAAAAAGGCTCAGGGAGAACCTCAAGCTGATGGAAGCCTCAGATTATGAAATAATGAATAACGATGTAACTAGTTTCAAGGAGAAAGTGCATCTCGTGCTGCAGAATCCTCCGTTCGGTGTGAAGAGCGAGCATGCAGACCGTGTTTTCCTGGAAAAGGCGTTTGAGATAGGCATATACAGTTTCCATAAGACCGAGTCTAAAGCGTTCATCGAGTCATTGGCAAAAGACCGCGGGTTCTCTGTCACCCATTATTTTGAGTTCAAGTTCCCATTGAAGAACAGCATGCACTTCCACACAAAGAAAGTCGAGCATATCGCTGTTGGGTGCTGGAGGCTCTCAAGGAACCCAGCCAGCAGCACCTAACCCTCCATAATTCCTTCTTGAAGCAAACGTCAATCACTCCTGACCACCACTAGTCTGGCACTTTATTTTGTCGCTATGGTTTGATGGCATGTTCGCTCGTATAGGACATTTGTTCTGGCCCTTGCGTTTTCAACTGCTTAAATATCAAGGAATATTTCTCCGCCAGTGACGAACACAGGTAGAAAACGCAGATTTTATAAACCAGGCAGTAACTTTTATTATCAGAAAGAGGTGTTTAGTTTGGACAAGAGAACAGCGTTTATTCTATGGTTTGATCAGTTAGGTATAGAGGATGTTCCGCTTGTGGGCGGAAAGAATGCATCGCTTGGCGAGATGTACAGGATGCTCACGCCTAAGGGTGTGAAGATACCAAATGGGTTTGCAGTCACAGCCTATGCATATGCATATCTTCTTGAGCACGCAGGAATCAAGGACAAGATAAGAGATGTCCTTAAGGATTTGAATACCTCTGACATGGAGAACCTGGCAGAGAGAGGGCATAAGGTCAGGCAGCTCATCAGGAGCGCAGAATTCCCGCCAGAACTGAAATCCCAGATACTTGCGGCTTATAGGGACCTATGCGGTTCATACAACAGAGACAGGAGAGACGTCGATGTCGCTGTCAGGTCTTCAGCCACTGCAGAGGATTTGCCAGATGCAAGTTTCGCAGGCCAGCAAGAGACATACTTGAATATCAAGGGCGACCAGCAGATAATCGATGCATGCAAGAAGTGTTTTGCATCCCTTTTCACAAACAGGGCTATATCATATAGGGTAGACAAAGGATTTGATCATTTCTCAATAGGATTATCCATAGGAATCCAGAAAATGGTACGGTCTGACCTTGCAAGCTCAGGTGTCATGTTCTCGATAGACACAGAATCAGGATTCAAGGAAGCAGTCCTGGTGACAAGCGCTTACGGCCTTGGAGAGAACGTTGTCCAGGGAGCCGTGAACCCAGATGAGTATTATGTATTCAAGACAACGCTGAAGATGGGTTTCAAGCCTATCATCACCAAGAAAGTCGGAGAGAAATCATTGAGGATGATATATGATGTCCAGGGCTCCAAGGGAACGACAAAAAACGTCTCTGTCCCAGAGGACGAGAGAAGGCACTTTGCGTTGAATGATGAGGAAGTGTTGACTCTCGCAAGATGGGCATGCATAATCGAAGACCATTATTCAGCTAAAGCAGGACACTTCAAGCCTATGGACATGGAATGGGCAAAAGACGGACAGTCAGGCCAGCTGTTCATTGTCCAGGCAAGGCCTGAGACAGTTGTCTCCAAAAAAGATCTCACAAAGATAGAAGAATATACTTTGAAGGAGAAAGGCAAGGTCCTTGCTGTCGGAAGGTCTGTAGGACAGAAGATCGGCCAAGGCACAGCCCATGTCATCAGGAGCGTAAAAGACATAGGCCTATTCAGGAAAGGTGAAGTACTGGTCACAGAGATGACTGACCCAGACTGGGAACCTATCATGAAGATAGCATCCGCAATTGTCACAAACAGGGGCGGAAGGACATGCCACGCAGCAATCATCTCAAGAGAGCTTGGGATACCATGCATTGTAGGGACGAATGACGGGACCCAGACTATCAAGGATGGCGAACTGGTGACTGTTTCCTGTGCTGAGGGTGACGAAGGCCATGTATACCAAGGCCAGATGAAATATGACGTGAAGAGGACAGACCTCTCTACGCTCCCTCAATTGAAGACACAGATAATGATGAACGTAGGAAACCCTGAAGAGGCTTTTGAGCTATCCTTCCTTCCAAATGAGGGAGTAGGGCTCGCAAGGGAAGAATTCATCATCAACAGCTACATCAAGGCGCACCCGATTGCATTGATAGAGTATGCAAAGCAAAGCCCAGAAATCAAGAAACAGATAGATGAGATAAGCTTTGGCTACGATGACAAGACATTGTTCTTCATAGACAAGCTTGCCCAGGGAGTCGCGACAATCGCAGCAGCCTTCTATCCAAAGAAAGTCATACTGAGATTCTCTGACTTCAAGACAAATGAATATGCAAATCTCTTAGGTGGGCAGGCATATGAGCCAAAAGAAGAGAACCCGATGATCGGCTGGAGAGGCGCATCCAGATACTATAAGGATGGCTACAAAGCAGGATTCGGCCTTGAATGCAAGGCAATAAAGAAGGTCAGGGATGAGATGGGCCTCACTAATCTTGAGCTCATGATACCTATCTGCAGGACAGTGTCTGAAGGAAGAAAGGTCCTCGCTGAGATGGAGAAATACGGCCTCAAGAGAGGAGAGAACGGCCTTAAGGTGAATGTCATGTGCGAAGTCCCAAGCAACTGCATCCTCGCAGACCAGTTCCTCCAGATATTCGATGGATTCTCTATCGGATCAAACGACCTGACACAGTTCACGCTGGCATGCGATAGGGACAGCCAGCTTGTCGCTGACATCTATGACGAGAGGAACGACGCAGTGAAAACGCTCATAAGGCAGGCGATCCAGACAGCGAACAGGATGAACAAGTACATCGGGATCTGCGGGCAGGCGCCAAGCGACTATCCTGAATTCGCCCAGTTCCTGGTCGAGGCAGGCATACATTCGCTCTCCCTGAACCCGGACAGCATCGTCAGGACAAGGCTTGCCATAGCAGAGACAGAAAAGAAGCTTTTCCGTTAGTTTTTTCTAATTCTTTTTTACAATTTATTGTCTGCTACCATTACGCTTTTATACTAATAGCGAAATCTAAACCAGATGGGTTCATTTTTCGCGCATCTTGCAGTTGCTGCCTTGTACTTCCCATATAAGACGCACTTAGACGTGTTCACACTTCTAGTGAGCGCCCAGCTGGCAGACATAGAATATTTTTTCAAATATACACCGATGATTGTGAAAAATGGCCTTAAGATAAAAAAGCTGAGAAGCATAAGGGTAGGATTCTTGCATTCTATACTTGGCGCAATCCTCTTTGTGATCCCCATAAGCCTCCTGCTGACATATGCCTTCAAGTCAGACCTTGATTTTTCAATTGTTCTTTTGTCTGCGATAATAGGCGCCGCAAGCCACCTTATCCTTGATATACCAGCGCATGATGGGTTTGTACTGTTCTATCCATTCATGATGAAGAAAGATAACCCGCTCTTGTTCAGATGGAACTTCCATTTCATAAATAAGCTATATCCTTGGAAAGTGTATGAGGACACGCAGTTCCATTACATCAGGCATTTCAATTACCTTGTTGTCTCAAATGCCTTTGCGATAATTGGGCTGATAGTTTTCCTGGTATTCAGAAAAGCCTAAGAAGCCATGCGATTTCTGTTTGCTTATGAGATATGACACCACAAAGATTTGTCATATGCAGCTTACTTATGCCAAAGAGGGGAAAGGGAAACCCCTAATAATGTTACCTGCCTGGAGGACAGACATAGACCGTGCAGCAGAGCTGATAAAACACTTCGGGAAGAGCTATTCAGTCTATTATCTCAATTTGCCAGGGTATGGTAATGGTACTGATTTTCGGAAGCCGCATA
>JAAXVZ010000035.1:0-4863 GCA_013335235.1 Nanobdellota archaeon
CACCTGGCCAGATTTCTGCCCGGGATTGTGATGATACCATGAGCAGTAATGATCTGCTATCGCAAGGATATTCTTCTCTGTCCTTGGAAGCTCTATAGAGCCACCTACAGCACCTATTTTCCTCTTATTTGTGATATAATCATAGAGTTTCTGCACTGTGTCTTTTTCGACTTCGCAATCTGAATCTATAAAGTAGATAAACTGGCCTTTTGCTTTTTTTATGCCAATATTCCTTGCTGCGCCAGGGCCTTTCCTGTTCTGGCAGATGAGCTTTGCTTTCTTGTATTTTTTTACTATGGACTTGGTCTTGTCTGTGCTGCCATCATCCACAACAATGACTTCATACTCTTTCGACAATTTCATTGAGAAAAGGGACTTTAAAGTTATGTTTAGGCATCGCTCCGCATTATATGCAGGGATGACAACAGATATTTCCATCTGATTTTGCATCCCACGTGTATTTATATTGGTTTCCAAAAAGACGCGCATTGCTTAATATTAAAAAGGTTTATATTGACCCAGCTATTTTTCGATAGGATGATATCACTTGTTGCTGGTGGCGCAGGTTTCATCGGAAGCCACCTTTGCGAACGCCTCCTGAAGGACAAGGAAGAAGTCATCTGTGTCGATAATCTCGGCTCTGGCAGCTTTGATAATATCAGGCACCTGACAAAAGACAAAAATTTCAAGTTCATAGAGCATAATATCATAGAGCCATTGAGGCTCATCGAAGGCAGGGTCGACAAGATATATCATCTTGCGTCAAGGGCAAGCCCAATAGACTACCAAAAGTACCCTGTCGAGACTGCGCTTGCGAATTCTGTTGGCACCCACAATCTGGCAAAACTGGCTATATCTAAGAATGCAAAGCTGCTTTTTACTTCAACCAGCGAAGCATATGGAGAGCCAAGAGAGCATCCTCAAAAAGAGAGCTATTGGGGCAATGTGAATCCTGTCGGCATCAGGAGCTGCTATGATGAGTCAAAGAGGTTTGGAGAGGCACTCCTCATGGCGTATTATAGGGAATATGGGATGAACATAAAGATTGTCAGGATATTCAATACTTATGGTCCCAGGATGAGGATAGATGACGGCCGTGTCATCCCTAATTTCATAACCCAGGCGCTTGAAAACAAGCCCATAACTATCTATGGAAACGGAAAGCAGACCAGGTCTTTTTGCTATGTGGATGACATGATAGATGGGCTAGTGAAGATGATGGAGTCAAAGGAGATCGGACCAAAGAACCTCGGGAATCCAAAGGAATACACCATGATAGAGACAGCGAACATCATAAAGCGCCTAACTAAGTCTAAATCAGAATTCATCTACAATGAGCTTCCGAAGGATGACCCGACAAAAAGGCAGCCAGACATCTCAAAGGCCATGGAATTCCTTTCTTGGGAGCCTAAAGTCAATTTTGAGGATGGCCTGAAAAAGACAATAGAGTACTTCAAGGGAAGAGTAAATGAATCTAGCTAAGGCACTTGGTTTCTTTTCAGCCTATTGCGTGTTTTCAGCTGTCACATATCTTGTTTTTTTCGCAAGACACGATATCGGGCCTTTGTTTACATTGGCTTATACTAGTGGAGTCACACTGACAGGTATTGTACTTAGGTGGTATCTAGGATGACTTTCTTTCACGAGTTCAAAGAAGGGTTCAAGATGTTTGGAGAGAACATCGCAACAATAGTGAATTCAATCCTGCTCCTGGTTGTGTACTTCGTTGCTGTCGGACCGACTGCAATTGTTGCGAGGATTGCAAAGAAGCAGTTTCTGGACATTGAAAAAAAGAAAAATACTTACTGGACAGACTTGAACCTTTCAAAAAAGACAGAGGAGAGCTATTACCGACAATTCTAAAATGTACATACTTGGGATAAGTTGCTATTATCATGACGCGTCATGTGCGCTATTGAAAGACGGAGTCATTGTCGCGGCAGCTGAAGAAGAGCGGTTCACCAGGAAGAAGCACGACTCCTCATTTCCTATAAACGCAATCATATATTGCCTTGAAAGCCAGGGCATCTCTGCCAGCGAACTAGATTATGTTGGATTCTATGAGAAGCCCTTGGTCAAATTTGAGAGGCTCTTGAGCCAGCACCTTGCTGGTTTCCCATGGAGCCTGAAAGTCTTCTTAAGTTCAACCCCTTCCTGGATAAATGAGAAGCTGAGGGTTGTCGGAACAATAAAGAAAAAACTAAGATATAAAGGCGACGTCCTTTTTATCGAACACCACCTCGCACACGCTGCCAGCACATTCCTAGTCAGCCCGTTTAAGGAAGCGGCAATAGTGACTGTAGACGGTGTCGGGGAATGGACAACAACGTCTTATGGGTTCGGGAAAGGGAATGAGATAACACTGTCAAAAGAGATGAAGTTCCCGCACTCCATCGGCCTGCTCTATTCAACAATCACAGCCTATCTCGGATTCTCAGTCAATAACTCTGAGTACAAGGTCATGGGCCTGTCTCCTTACGGAAACATGGATAGGAAGACAAACCAATATTACAGGAAACTCCTGAGCATAATCGACTTGAAAGAGGATGGCAGCTTCGGATTCGATATGTCCTATTTCAGGTATCATTACACAGACAGGATGCCATCTGAGAAGATGTGCAAGCTCTTTGGCGGGCCAGTCAGGAACAAAGAATCTGAAGTCACGCAGAGGCACAAGGACATAGCTGCTGCTGTCCAGCTTGTGACAGAAGATATACTCACAAAGATAATCACGCATTGCCACAAAGAGACTGGTCAGGAGAACCTGGTCATGGCTGGCGGGGTCGCACTGAATAGCGTATATAATGGGAAGATATTGTCAAAGACGCCTTTCAAGAGGATATGGATCCAGCCAAATGCCTCAGATGGCGGGACTAGCATCGGCGCTGCTGCCTATATCTATTTCACGATACTTGGCAATAAAAGAAAAAAAGCGATGGAAGACGCATATCTCGGGCCTGAGTTCACAGACAAAGAAATAGAGGACGCGCTTGATGCAGGAGAAATAAAATACCATAAGTTCAAGTCAGAAGAAGAGTTAGTAAAAAAGACTGCGAAACTTATCTATGAGAATCAGGTTGTCGGTTGGTTCCAGGGAAGGATGGAATGGGGCCCTCGCGCCTTAGGCGCAAGGAGCATACTTTCCAATGCCTGCAACAAGGACATGAAAGAGATCTTGAACCTGAAAGTGAAGCATAGGGAGGCGTTCAGGCCATTTGCGCCTGTTGTATGCAAGGATGACGCTGCAAAATATTTTGAGTGTGACGAGCCCATACCTGAGCCGACAGACTATATGCTGATGGTATATCCGGTAAAAAAAGATGTGCGAAAAAAGATCCCTGCTGTGACCCATGTCGATGGATCTGGCAGGCTTCAGACTGTAACCAGGGAACAGAACCGCTTGTATTATGACGTGATAAAGGAGTTCGGAAAGCTGTCCGGCATACCTATATTAATCAACACTTCTTTTAATATAAGAGGAGAGCCGATTGTCTGCGGCCCGAAAGAAGCATATAAATGCATGATGGGCACAGGCATAGACTGCCTTGTGATAGGCAACTATATTGTCTATAGGGATGAAAACAAGAAAGATATCTGGGACAGTGAAAAGATCGCTACAGATTAACCTGGCGCTGTTTGTCCTGTCTATTCTGCTCTGTTTCATTGGTCTTGAGATTGTAACAAGGATACCAAAGACAGACCCCGATGGCCAGGCCTATTTTTTCGGGAAGCAGCTTAGACCATATAAGCTTCCTGTGAATTCTTTGATGAGAGCCATAGATAGCTATAATGAAAGCTCGTATATAATGTACGATAATCTTCTTGGCTGGAAAGTCAGGCCTCTTTCTGAAAGCTCAAATGGAAAGTACAAGGCAAACAGCCTAGGGTTAAGGGGACCTGAACCTCTCGGGAACAAGAAAGTAATTGCGATATTCGGAGACTCTTTTATCCATGGAGATGATGTCTACTATCATGAAAGCCTTGCTTATTACCTGCAGGAAATGATGCCTGAATATGAAGTAATGAATTATGGTGTCCCTGGCTATGGTTTTGATCAGGCTTACTTAAGATACCTGGAAATTGCGAGCAAGACAAATCCAGATATTGTGATTGTCGGATTCCAGCCAGAGAACTGCCTGAGGAACATGAATATAATCCGGTCATTCTACCAGCGAGGAACCATGATACCTTTCACAAAGCCAAGATTCTTTGATGGAAAGCTAGTGAATTATCCGACAGTAGAGATAAGTAAGATTACCGAGACTGTGGCAAGTTTCAGTGGCTCTGAATTGTCTAGATATGAGTATTTCTACAACCAAGAAGACTACCAGGAAAAATGGTATCTTAATTCACGGGCAATAGCTGTGCTAGATGCGTATATTCATCCAAAGAGGACACCTATATTTGGTGGAGAGACAGAAAAGCTGTGCTTGGACATTGCCCGCAAATTTGATAATAGTGTTTTCCTTCACATTCCTGCAAAAGAATACCTTATGCAAAAGAAACTAGGCAGTTATCCTTATGAGACCATGCTATCTACACTAAGCAGAGAGCATATAGTCATTGATCCGACAGAGGCATTGTTAGACGAGGATTTTTCCAGCCTGTATGTCGGCCATTTCTCTGGAAAAGGCAACAAGATACTGGCTGAAAGCGTAGTTAAATATTTAAGCAATAGAACAAAGGTATAGGGCATGGAAAAACATGCAACTCACAAAAACAAAAACAAGTCGCTTCTAGCTGAAGTCTGGGATTTCCTGAAAGTCAGGAAAGTGTGGTGGCTGACACCTATAATTGTCATGCTTGTCCTTGTCGGGATACTCATAATATTCGGGCAGAGCTCTGCTGTCAGCCCGGTTGTGT
>JAAXVZ010000035.1:4873-9064 GCA_013335235.1 Nanobdellota archaeon
CTAATCTTCGTCAAGTGCATATGTAAAATGCAGAGATTAGTCATGTTGCAAAAGAAGGATTTATAACGAAATCTCTCTTCTTTTGACTGTATGAATGTATTAATGGTTTCAGAGTTCTACCCTCCAGATGCTAAGGGTGGCGGAGAGATAAGCGCCCACTTCCTTGCAAAGGCCTTGGCTGAATCTGGAATAGCGGTGCATGTGCTCACATCTGGAAAAGGCCATGTCGAGATATTGGACAAAGTGCATGTCCATCGGCTTCTCGCGACAAATGACCCAACAACTCTGAAAGGGAATTTCCTCAGGCAATTACTCTTTGAGAAAAGCCTTCTTGCAAAAGCGAGAGTATTGATGAAAAGAATGAATTTTGATGTTGTGCATTGCATGGGTACTACAAGCATACCTCTTATCAAATTGAAAAAAGAATTCCATGCAAGATTCATACTGCATGTCAATAGCCCTGTTATGTTCTGCCCTAAAGGCACACTGATGTATAAAGACGAGGATGTGTGCGAAAGAGAGTGCACGACAGGAACTTTCCTGGGGTGCGTCCTTGGTTCTAAGACATTAGGGAAGATGGCCTTGTCTCCTTTTATCAAATATAATCCGCTTGCGATTGCAATGATCCGCAATAGGTATCTTAATAACAAGAAGCTCATGAGGCTGTTTGACAATTATACTCCAATCAGCACTTACATGAAAGAGCTGCTGTTGAAAAATAAGATCCCTGAAAAAAAGATTGAGATAGTATACAATATCATGGGGCTTGAGAGATTCAAGCCGGCAAAAGAAAAGAAAAACAGGATCAAGAAGATATTGTATCTTGGTGAGTATAGCATGGCTAAGGGTACACAAGCCTTGATGGAGACACTAAAAAGCATTGATGCAAAGGTTGAAGCGAGCTTCTATGGTGATGGCAACCTGAGAGATTGGCTGGCCAGTGAAGCCTCAGGCGCAAGATCAACAATCACAATCAATGAGAAAGTAGCATATGAGAAGATACCAGAAATCATCCAGACGCACGATATCCTTGTCGTGCCTTCACTTGTAGCTGAAGCGTTTGGCCGTGTTGTCATAGAAGGGCTTGCCTCAGGTAAGGTTGTCGTCTGCTGTGATATAGGTGGTCTTGGTAAGGACATTGAATCAAAGCGGTTGATACGATATAAGATTGGCGGACTAAAAGGCGCGCTTGAGTGTGCAATCTCCCTTGAAGTAAAACAAGATAAGCTAGACTTGACTGCTTTTGAGAAAGATAGCATCGTGAAGAAAGTGAAGAGACTATATGGTGCAAGGAAATGAAGATACTGCATCTTATCTATGATTATTTTCCGATTAAAGGCGGGTATTGCTATAGGTCACGGGATATCTTCACTGCTGAGCTTTCTGTCGGGATAACGCCAGTTGTCATGGTCGGTCCGTTCTGCAGCTACAAGCCTGCAGAGGAGAAGGAGTTCAAAGTATATGATGCTAATCGAAAGTTCCTGTTCCCAAATAAGCTCCTTGCCTATAGGCCAAGCGTCATAGGGCATCTGGTCTCAAGAGCTGTCGAGATAGCAAAAAAAGAAGGTGTCGATGTGATCCACTCGCATGACCCGCCGCTGCTTGGGATTGCCGGTCACTTAGCAGCAAAGAAGCTGAAGATACCCCATGTCCACCACATACGCGGGCTTTCAGAAGAGTCTTTTATGATCAACACCAAGCTGCCGATACTTCCGCCAAGACTTATCGAAGACAAGATTGCAAGAGCGTATCTCTTAAAAAATTCCAGGAACCTCGCTGTCATATCCAATTCACTTAAGGAATATTTCCAGAAAAAGACCTCTGCAGAGATAACGGTTATCCCTAATGGGGTTGATGAGAAATTCTTCAGCAACATACAGGGAAAGAAAGAGGCGAAAAAGCAGGTCTCTTTAGAAGGGAAGAAGGTATTATTATTTGCAGGGAACGCAAGACCCATAGAAGGGCTTGAGCTTGTGATAAAGTCTCTTCCAGGACTAAAGAAAACGTTCCCAGGAATTGTTTTTGTGCTGATTGCTGGAACAAACAAATATATTGACTCGCTTGTGAAACTAGCTAAGAAAATCGGTGCCCAGAACGAGTTTACAGTTCTTGGATATATGGAAAGGGAAAAAGTGCGCGAATACCTCCTTGCATGCGACATATATGTCCTTCCAAGAAGGAAGAATATCGTCTGCGAGCTGGTGACAGCACTGAAGCCTCTTGAGCCTATGGCCTGCGAACGCATTGTGCTAGCGTCTGACCTTTCCGCCAATAGAGAGCTAATCCAAGATAGCAAGACAGGATTCTTATTTGAACCAGAAAACTTGATAAGTTTCTCATCGAAAGTCGCTGAGATCCTTGACACGGACACAGGAAAGATTGAAAAAGCAGCGAGGAAATATGTTGTTGATAACAGAACCTGGAACAAGATAGGACTTAAACTTGCGGAGATGTACGATGGTATCAAATGACTGGGAACGTGTTGTGAAGCGTTATTTTTCATCAATAAAGCCTGCAAAGGGCCCTTTTACCTTATATCTCAGATATGCCGAGGAAAAGGCTGTGCTTAGCCTTCTTGGCAAGAACACTGGGCAGAGGATATTGGATGTCTCTTCTGAGCCTAGGCTCTTCCTGAAACTCGAGAAGAATGGTTTTGATATCTCCAGGCTGGACTTCACAGAGACATATAGGGATTATATCCATCAGAAGACCACACCAAAAAAGTATTATTTTGATAAGAAGTTCATAAACACTGGAAAAATGAAGGTGCCTGAGAAGTTCGATTTCATATTCTCTGTAGGAACGTTCAATTATTTCCCTGACCCAAAGAAGCTAATGGCATTCATGCATGACAAGCTGGATGCTGGCGGAAGTGTCATATGCTCTATAAAGATGAAAGCCCACCCAGATAGCCTGATTGCAGATAGGCACTCAAGAACTTTTTCTGTCTATGATGTTGCGGATCTGCTAGATGGTTTTTCCATAGATAAGGTACTGCCTGTTGCAAAGGATGTTCCAAAGACAAAAGGCCTAGGAAACCTGATATTGCAGCCGCTGACACCCGCAATCCTTCTCAATGATGTGGTTGCACAGACCCACACGCTCCTGAATAGGGAGAATGCCTGGTATTATATCATAAAAGCCAAGAAGAAATAGAACACGAGTTAATTATTAAAACTCAAAAGAATATCTGAACGGCAGATGAAAAAATATCTGAAGATAATGCAGAACGCTGCCAGGCTTACACTAAGCAAAGTCGGGATTTCCGGCTATACAAAGATCCAGAAGAATATCTGGGGCTCTGAGTTTGCTGCTGCATTGAGTTTTGACATAGATTATCAGGAAGATGAGCTTGCCTTGCCCCAGATTGTAAGGGAGATGAAAGAAGAGCTAGTGACTGGCTCTTTTGCTTGCATCGGAAAGCATGTTGAAGAGAGAAAAAATAAGTATCTGTGCCTTGCAGGCCATGAGATAATCAATCACTCCTACTCTCATCCATTCCATAAGATAATCAATAGGAGGGAGTGGTACAGCTTAGATGAAGACCAGACTTATCAGGAGATTGCAAAAGCCCATAATATCCTGCAAAAAGAGCTGGGTTATAGCTGTGTAGGCTTTAGGACACCGCATTTTGACCAGTTCAATGAAAAAAATACGTTCACTGCATTAAGGCGGCTGCATTATAGATATGACTCTTCGGGCTACGATCCATTATATTGTCCGTATGGGTCGCTCCCATTTGAAAAAGACAGGCTAGTTGAGGTCCCTTGCTACAGGAAACTATCTTCGTATTACTGCATAAGGAAGAAGAGGATGTCGCCAGACGCCTGGCTAAATGATATTGCGGCTGCATTAGATAAAGAAAGAAAATATCACGGATTTGCCTGCTTCTACTTTGACCCGCAGGACTTTTCAGGGAAGCCCGGACTGCTAAAGCAGATCATCCATCTTATCAAAGAGAGGAGTGGAAGATTCATAACATATAGGCAAGCTGCTGAGACCTGGTCACTATCTAGAGACTGAGAGGACTTCTTTCATCCTATGGACAAAAGTATGCTCGTTGATGACTCTTTTGTAGCCTGCCTCTGCTATCTTCATCCTGGAATCAAAATCATCTTTATACTGCTTGACTTTCTCTAATAGGTCCGGGATGGTGTCGTAAAGGACAATCTCCTTCCCTTCTTTGAATAG
>JAAXVZ010000240.1 GCA_013335235.1 Nanobdellota archaeon
TGTCCAAGGAGCCTGGAAGGAGAATTTCTTTTATGGTATTTGTGAAATAAAGCCTCTTATGCGATGCATCCTGCAGGATATATGGGTTCAATAATGAGAACATAACAAGGATAATAAATGCCAGCATGGCAAACCTAATATTTGATCTGTCCTTTATGATAAACCACGTGGCAAAGATAGCTATGTATATCCCGTATATCTCTGCCCTGCAGCTTAGGGCCAGGAAGGAGAATAATAGGAAGTGCATAGTACGCCTGGTATACATGAAATAGAAGGAGAAAATCAGCAAAGGCAATGCCAGTGAATCCGGAAAAAAATCATTGAGAAGAGTCCTTATGACCCCTATATTGAACAGGTATGAGAACACGACAAGATACTGATATGGGGGAGCTAACTTAAGAAGCTTGGAAAGCCTGTAGAGCGGGACTGCTGCTGCTCCGAACAATATTGCCTTCAAGATAAGCAAGGTAACCGGACTCTGGTAAAGCAGATAGGCCGGCAGGATGAAAAACAATATAATCCATCTGGGCGGATAGCTCAGATATATCGTTGACCTGAAAGAACCTTCATTCGCCAGCTTCCAGAGAATCTGATTCTGGACTCCAAGGTCGTATGACCAATCTAGCTGAAAAGAGAAATACTTGTAAAGGAGCAGGAAGATAAATATTACAATATAGGCAATGATGAGAGAATAGACTATCTTATCTTTTTTCCAGGATGCAAAATTCATTATATGGTACAGATATCTCCTGTAATAATAATGATTGCGATTAAGCCCGGAAGAAACCTATAATTTGCGAGTTTTACCAACAGCTGGTGATCAGCCATGTTCCATAAACTAGCCCGGCTCTCCTCCTGCAAATCATGTAGGATATATACGGTAGCCGGGATTTGAACCCGGGCTTCGACCTCTCTCTAGAGATAGGCTATGGGAGGGTCGCATGCTACCACTGCATTACTACCGTATCCACCCTGAAAAAACTGGCAATGAATAAAAAGCTTTCTTTATGCCTTACTTTAGGATCTGGCCGTTCTTGATGCTCCATAACAGAAGGTCTAGCTCATCAGGATCTATCTTCAGGCTCCTGCTCATGTCCAGATATGCCTGCTCAGTCTCAAGATATCTTCTCCTTGCCAAGCTCTTCGGAACATCAGGGATTATGCCAAGCTCATGCATGCTGCGCAGGATGTGTTTGTCCAGTATCGCAAGACCGCTTATACCAATATTCCTAAGGAAATGGCTTGCCTCTTTGTAGCCGAAACCTTTTATGTATAAGGCGAGATAGTTCCTGAGTCCGAACCTGTCAGGGTACGATTCTACAAGACCTTTTATATCAAAGCCGTAGTCTTTTTTCAGGTTCTCCCTGTTATATACAATATATTCCGCCCTGTTATGGAACCTGACTCCGGAAGACCTGAGTGCCGCCTGTATCTCAGCGACTGAACCCTCCATCAGGATGTGCCTTGACGCCTCCACTGCCTTCATCGAAGAGACAGCGGTCCCGTTCGCGGCGAGGATGCAGAAGCACATCTCCTCAAATAGTCTCTCGTTTGCATTGGCTTTTGATGGGACAAGCACAAGCGAACCATTACTGTACGCCCAGACAGCATCCTCAGTATAAAACCGTTTGAAGAGATTCAGCCTATCCTTTATCTGGCGGGACTTGTGAGTGTATTCAGACAGGAGATCCATTGCCATTGATAATCTATGCTAGCTTTTCAATCATTCGGTAATAATTTATAATAGGGTTCCTTCCTGCATGGCGTGGGATATCTAGACTTGCTTTGCTGCCCAGAATGCAGGGGGAAGCTTAAAGGAGATAAGAACATAAAATGCACTTCCTGCAAGGCTGGTTTTCAATGGGTTGACAATGTACTGGTATTATTGCCTGAGTCAAAACATCAGATAGACCAGAAGAGTGGCAGCATCCTTGAGAAAAGCTCCAGGAATTGGGGCATCCAATGGAAGAACGCAAGCTTCAATCCAGATACGAATTATTATTCTACAGAAAAGGCATACAATGAGTTCATAAAGATAAAAAAAGAGGAATACTCTGGAAAGAACGTGCTTGTCCTTGGCATAGGCTATGGGAAAGACCTGTACCATATCCGGAAATACAAACCGAAGTGCATAATCGCCGTTGACATATGCCCGTATATATTTGAAGCTAGGAAAAAGATAAAAGACAAGAATATCATATTCGTGAGGGCAGACATCCTAGATTTCCCGTTCTGCAAAGGATATGATGTAATCGTGTCCGATCGCGTCCTGCACCATCTTACAGACTGGAAAAAACCGATCGCTGACAGTTATAACGCACTCGGCAAAGGCGGATTGTTCGCCTGCTGCGTGATAAGCAAGGACAACAACAATGCGCTGAAGATAGTGAAACCTTTCCGAGGGATAATAAACAGCCTGCCGCTTCCAATATTATATGCTGCATCATTTGTTTTTGCAGTGGCGCTGTGGACTTATATCCAGCTCTACCTGGCGCTTCACAGGCTCAGGATAGTTCCAAGAGACATCCAGAATGAATACTGG
>JAAXVZ010000241.1 GCA_013335235.1 Nanobdellota archaeon
GTATTACTGGTTCGCCTGCCATTTTCATGTTATGGTTTTTTACTCATGAGAACAGCACGTTTCAAATATGTTTCTCCAAATTCCGATATGCAAAGCCAAACAGGTTTCGGCAGCCCAGACAGCCAACATGCAAATATTACATCCAACAAGCCATATTAATTTGAAAAAAAGTAAACAAAAAAGTTAAAGAATCCTTATTTTCTTCCCCTAGCCATCTTGGCTCTGGAGACGTCTCCATTCTTGTCGACAAAATATAGGTATCCTTTCTCTTTCTTGACACCTGCCTTTGCGACCTTCTCGACTTTAGCTTTACCTTTCTTCCTTCCGCCCCTGGACATTGTTGCCCTGGAGACATCGCCGTTCTTGTCGACGAAGTAGAGGTAGCCTTCTTGTTTCTTAACTCCAACTCTTGCTACTTTTTCAGCCATTTTAACCTCCTTGGGTTATATAAGCAGGAACTTTCCCCCCGCCACCCGTCTTTTAATAGAGGGTAGCATGTATATAAATGTTGCGAAATTAAGAGGAGAAAACTAAAAACCATGCACCCTATATGCCTTCTAATCTGAGTATCTCGCCTATTTCGTTCTCTGTGATAGAGCAGCCATTGAGCTTAAGCCCCCATAATATGGCCTCAAGGAGAGTCCTATCTGCATCAGCTCCGGCAGGCTTCAGCTTGGAATACAGGCCAAGCTCATAAGCGACAACTGCGATGTCAACAGATCTTATGGGTTTGACCATAGAGACTTCTTTCAGGAATTCCCTGACCTTAAGGTCATCGCCTGTGACTCCCAGGTGAAGCTTCTTTTCCATCCTCTCTCTTACTGCTTCAGGCCTTTCTATGAGTGTCTTAGTGATGAACTCATCTATGACAATTGTGTCAGCTCCGATTTCAATTGCAGTTGCTAGGGCCTCCATCTCAGCAGGATGGCATATCCTGATGAAATTATCCTGGGCCCTGAATAATTCGTTCGACATCAAAAGTAGGCGCTCCGATCTTCTCTTTATATCCTCATTAAAAGTCTGCTTTATAATGCCCTGCTCTAACATCGCCAATATCTGCAGCGCTTCATACTTGAATTTCTTGCTGCCAAGCGGCCTATCCACTATCTCCTGCTTGACTGCCGGAGGGATGATGAACTCACCTTGGAACCTCTCCTTCATTAGGGGAAGGAGCCAGAGCATATTGTTTGTCGCAAAGGATATTAACGGGCCGGAATCAAATACAATCGATCTCATCTGGAGAACAGCCTCCTTGCATATTTTATCCTGTCCTCGACATCCTCCTTGAATTCAAATTCATCGTTGATCCTTGTTTTCCCCACATAGTCCATAAGTTCCCATAAGGAAATATCCAGCGCGTCAGCGACAACACCCATTGAGACACCATGTTCATACATCCTTGACGCTTTCTTCACCTGGGCTCTTTCAAGGACTTCCTGGATGACCGCTTTTGTCTTCTCATATTTTTTCAGGTGCGTGATTATCCCTTTCATGTTTGTCTCATACGCGTTCATGTCTCCCTGCAGGAGGCTGTTCCTGCAATCCTTGAGGAGGGGCATAGAAAGCTCAGCAATTTCTTCCTCTACAGGGTAGAGCTTTGACAGCGCATAGATAGTCACGGCAATAGTTATGGATTCCTTGTCCTGGAATACAGAAGCATTGTGTATGACATGGTCTGATATCTCCCTCAATCTGAATAGCTCTTTTTTCTCAAGGCATGCTATTGCCTCGTTTAATACATTCAGGATATCCTTTTTGACAATCGGATTCATATAGGATCATATCCTCTGATGATATATAAAACTTTGGCTGGCCTGTGATATTTTCTAATGGTCACCAATAGCACTTTTGCAACCCCTAGATGATATGCTCTCCGATCCACCCATGGTTCAGGTCCCTCCACTCTATGCTGATCCTTGCAGCCTTAAACTCGACAGTGTTATAGTCATCTGTTATGATCTCTCCTGGAGGGAGGGTGGTGAAGTTTCCTTCAATAGGGCTCTCTGACGCGATAAAAATATAATTAGGGAATCTGTTCTTGAGCTTCAGGACAGCGACGTTTGCGTATTCTGTCTTAAGTGTAGAATAAATATCACTCTGAATCTCGCCCTTGTCAGTTCCGACGGTATTTATTATTAATCTGCCTCCAGGGTTCATCCTGCTCTTTGCGAGTGCGAAAAATTCTTTTGTGTACAAGTGGGCTGCAGGGTTATAGCCGCTGAAAGCGTCCATAACGATTGTATCGTATTTTTTTTGCGTCTGCCTGAGATACGCCCTTCCATCCTCAAATATTGCTGTTCCAGGATATCCGAAATAATCATGTGCCGCCCGGAATACCATTGGATCTATCTCAACAGCATCTTCAAATTCCATCTCCCTGGCTAAGCTCCCTGCCCCAAGGCCGATTAGGAGCGCTGATGCGTTTTCTTCTGCATACTCAGGGAGTACATGCACATATCCGAAGCAGCTTTCCATAGTCTCCCTGAAGGCGCAGCTCTGAAAGGAGCCATCGACCAGGAGGTACCTTAAGCCCTGGAAAT
>JAAXVZ010000036.1:0-3359 GCA_013335235.1 Nanobdellota archaeon
GGCTTGCTGTTTAGGTTACCCGGAAAGAAACCATCGAAATCTGAAGGCACATAGATATTCTTGACTATCTCGACGCCCTCTCTTTCATTTATCTCTTTAGCGACTTTTCTTACGACATCGGTCGTATCCTCATCTTCAGGTTTCTCCTTTTTCTCATAGTCCGTCACAATGCAGATCTCAAAATGGCTTTTAGGGTAGTTTGATTTTACATAATTCTTTATGCTCTCTTCTATAACAGCAGTTTCCTTATATGCAGGGACAAATATCTTGAATGCAGGCAGCTCTTCTCCCTTCTCTTCTGCAGTCTCGACAATGTCATTCAGTGTTATGTTTGGCCTATTCCCATATGTTCTGTCAAATGAGAGATAATGCCTCAATCTATTTGTGATGTCTAGTGAGGAATAGGCAAACCCAGTTACCATACCCGCGTAAACAAGTGTTGAGAGGTCCATCACTTACCGCCTCCATCTATCCCTAGCTTGCTCACGCCAGGTATTACATAACCACCTGTCCTTGCTCCGACGCCCATGTAAGGCGTGACATGGTCAAATATGAATTCGAAGCTGTAACCCAAGTCTCTTAGTCCTGTGACCAGCCTGTCAAGGTCTCCGGCACGCAGTAGGTCTTTTGCTACAAACGGATGGAACATTGCAGTGACAATAGGGTCTGGCATGATCCTCCTAAGGACATCAGCGTTCTTCAGCATCTCATCTACAGAGTTCTTGTCACTGCTGCTAATATATCCTATATCTGTAGGGCAATAGACTGTAGCATTATGGCTTGTCAGCATAGGGAGCATCAACCCGCTGCCCTTAGGTCCAGGCGCAAGAGGATGGAACATCATGGGATACATGCTCTCTGCAAACTCTCTCTGTGCAGGTGACATCTCATAGTGCGGTGCTTCAAATGCCTGGGGGAATACTCCTCCTTTTGCAAGGACGTTATATCCTGCGACAAGCCTGTCATGCGCGAACTTGACAGATTCCTCTGTGCCCATCTTCTCGTCATCATCAACAAAGAACTCTGTCGCTTCAGAGCCGTTAAGACCCGAGTTCCTTTGGTCTGTTCTGTGATGGTAGGATCCATGCTGTATTGCCATCACCTTTGTGCGGTGCCTCTCAAGGAATGCAGTTATTGTGTCAGAATCCCAGATGCTGTGTTTGACTATGCCGAGCGAATCCTTATCATCTATATATGATGGGATCATCCCTAGGTGAACAGGGATATCCTCCTGGTCAAGATAATTCAGTGCAGAGGCTAGCGCTTGGTCCTCTCCCTGATATGTCAGTCCATTGAGGTCTTCTATCCTCAGGAGCACTCTTGGATTCGCATTGTGCCTGCCAAAAATATTTGAAAGGACATCCAGTACAGCTGGCTGGGCAAAGGAGTTGGCGAAAATCCCCACAGGGTTGAATGCGACATAATATAAACCATTATCTTCTATGATTCCAGCGCTTTTCTCAGATCCGTCAATATAAATGGGTGAAATTACCTTTGCAGATGAGTCTTTTCTCAATGATACTTTTGCCACTTCCGAGAAAGCTATCGGGATATCGATTCCCTTGTAGTTCAGAGTGGTTTTATTGCTGGAGGAATATCCTTTGAACTCAATATTCATCTTCTCAGTAATCTCCTCGACACCATAGCCCATCCAGAAAACAGGTAGCTTTGTGGATGCGATATCCATGGCAAAAGAGCTGTTAGAGCTAGGTTTCACGTTAAATTCATTTCCAAGATATACAATAGCCCCTACTTTGTCCTTGAACTGCGACTGGTATTCAGAGAGCCCGATAGAATATACTTTGACACCGAAGTAGGATGCAATCATCTCAGACAGCGCAAGCCTTTCCTGTTCTTTTACTCCTTCTTCTCCTGAGGAGATTACCATGACTGAGTCAACCAGAGTTGCTTGGTCATTTTTTATTAGATACTCCAGGTCAGGGCTATAGAACTGATTTCCCGCAAGAGATGCAGAGCTCTCTTTGCTTATCCCTGGTATTTTTGTCTCGAAAACATAGCTGACCTCTCTCTGGAATGCCTTGTATAGGCCATACACACCCATGGCAAGTGTCGCGAGGAATGCGAACCGGTTATATACTTTGTCAGTGCTGGCAGTATCAAAATTCTTCTTTGTTGCCTCCAGCTTCTGATCTAGTTTGTGTGTCATCTTAACTTAAATATCTCCTCCATGACTTGCTGTGCAGGTTTTCCATATATGATATATCTCATGTCTGTCGGGTCTGGCTCTTGCGGAACAGATGCGAACATGTGGACACCTGTTATGAAATCATTTTTAGCAACAACTGTTTTCAGAGCCTCAAAGCAATTTCTCTGTTCTTCCAGGTCTAGTTTTGAATCATATGAAGGACTCCAAGCCCACGGGTTCTTGCCTGCGCCAGGCTGGCTTGCATAGCCAATCTCTGTGAACTCAAATGGGACTCCCGGATTTTTTTCAACCCATTTCTTCATTATATTTACCGGCTCTTTCCATCCCTCAACAAGCTCGCTGACTGTCGGGCCATAATGGTCTGTCAACTCAAAATATGCAGCGATTCCGAAAACATCGAGGTCTCCTGCCCATGGGACATTGAAGAATACATCATAGTTAGACTGGTAAGTGACCAAGCCGGAATATTTTTTCCTTACTTCTTTGATAAGCTGTCTCCATTCCTTTTCATATCTGACTTCCATGTTTGATAGCTCTAGTCCTATCTCCAGCATTTCAACTTCATACTTCTTTGAGAACTCTGCCATCTCAAGAATAAGGTTCGTGTAAGTCCTCCACCAGTTTATTGGGTCTTCAGGCAGTATTGTACCGCTCCATTCTCCTGTCTTCCTATTATTCGGAAGGATATTCACGTCAGCTTTCAGCATGACATTTAACCCGATATCATGCGCATCCTGGACGATATTTTTTAGGCTCTCAAAGCTTGGTGTATAATCTTTGTGGGCAAACACTTCTGAGGAGTCATTGAAGGTCTGGTAAAATAGCTGCAGCAGCGAAACCCAATTAGCGCCGGATTCTTTTATCCTGACCAGGTTATCATGGAGCTTGTCTGCGTCATAGCCGATTCCGCCATTGGATGAATCCTTGACATAAATCGGCAGGATGACACCTTTCCTGAGCTTGTCTTTCCTTGCTTTTTCAACTCTTGCAGCATAGGATCCAAGACCAGGCACCTCGATTGGCTTTTGAACACCAAGAGCGGTCTGCAATGCCATTACAAAGGGTATGAAATCCTCGTTTGCAGTATTGAATGTAGGTGAGTAGCCCATGTATGTGAAGTTCCCTGAATGGACTGCACCGGGTGTCTTCACTTTCTTTTTAGGGTCTATAAGGTTATAGAGGGTATTCTCTT
>JAAXVZ010000036.1:3369-8975 GCA_013335235.1 Nanobdellota archaeon
GCATCATTGTGTTTGTCAGTATAAGCCTTCTTAATCCTAGGAAATCTGCGATTGTAAATTCTTGGCTGTGAAGGTCTTTTATCCCGAGGCCCTTCTCTTTCAAGAACGCGTCAGGAAGCTTCCATCCATGGTAGTTTGTCCAAAGGACAGGTTTTTTAGTGGCTACAATATCTTCTAAGAAACCTTGCGTCGGAGGCATGCTATAATCTTCTCCAAGATATACAATACCATCATGCCTGAATTCGTCTATCCTTGGCTTATAGTCTGCCATCTCTTTTACAGTGACATTCAGATTAAGATATCTTTCAAGGAATCCTTTCAGTGCGTCAGCATTCTGGGAATCATGGTCCCTTCTTGAGTATACTAAAAGAAGCCTGTTCCCTGCCATGCTGCCTGGGTGAGCGGTATACACCTTTTTTGCATCGAACTGCTCGAGATCAGATTGCCTCAGCTGCTCCTGTTCAATCAATCTCTCCAATCTCGCCTGTGCGTTTCTCGGCTTGAAATCGTATGCTAGTTGAGGATATTCTTCGTATGCCTCTTGCGTCTGCTGCCTTGGGTTCAGCCATGAGGCAGAACCAGGTGCTAAGAAGGGAAGCGCAGCTAGTCCAAAAAATCCGGCACCAGCTAATTTCAGGAAGTCCCTTCTTGATAATTTTGTTGTCATCCTCTTGCACCCATCAAGCTCAAAGGCATTATATTTTCCTGTTTGACATAATCGCAAAATAGCCTGTATCTTTCAGGCGTGCCTACATCAAAGAACCTTTCGTCAGTTACAAAACCGCCAAATCTGCCTTCCTTGATCAGCGAGGGATATAAATCTCCTAAGATAGTTGCGGCATTTCCCTCTGGAATAATATCAAGTACGCTCGTTTTAAAAGCAAGGAAACCGGTCTCTACACCTGTTATCTCTCCTTTTGCGCCTTCCTTTGAGTAATCTGTAACAACCCCTCTCTTTGAGATCGCAACATTGGGGACTGTTGAAGACAGTTCATCTACGTTCCTGTATACAGCCATCTGGCCAAGCAGTCCTGGATTTGAATAGAATGAATCTAAAAAAGAATCAATAGGCACCGCCTGATAGACATCACCGCATACCAAGAGGAAATTTTCATCATCAATAAATCTCCCAGCCTGCTTGAGTATGGCACCAGGTGCTAATGTCTCTCCGCCTCCCTGGTACTTGATATTTATCCCAAACTCTGAGCCATCTCCAAAATGCTCTTCAATCTTCTCCGCTTTATAGCCTGTGCAAAAGACATAGTCCCTTATCCCTTGCTTGTACAGGTTCCCTATTACAGTCTCCAGAAGAGGATACTTCTCTTCGTTAAATGGAACAGGCACCATCGGCTTTGGAATGTCTGGCCCGGTGATATCCCTGAGCCTGGTTCCGTATCCACCGACTAGCATGACTGCCTTCATGACCTATCACCATACATCTTCACAATAGGCCCGTTGGCCAATGATTCAGGGAATGCGTAAACTCTTCCATTTACTGTACAATGTACCTCTGTGTCTTGTGCGGAATATCTTTCCCTTAGGGCTGATTCGATCTCTATTATGCGTGTCATAAGCTGGCTTCCGAAATGGGAGACAATCGCAGTCTTTGGTTTGACAGTGTCTATCAAATTGCAGGCGCCTGCGTAGCCAAGATGGTTCTTTACAGCGCCGAGCCTGAGTGTTTCGCCGTTTCCGCTTGAAGACGATAATCCAAGAGTATTAAGGTTCATCCAGAGCACATCGCATCCGATGAACTGCTCTGCAAATCCATCGAAATGCTGGCTGTCTCCTGTATAGCCTATCCTTCCATAAGGTGTGTCTATCAAAAATCCGATGGCTTTTGGTGAATTATGCTGGCAGTATGTTGGAGAGACCGTGATGCCATCGCCGATATCCACGCTCTTTACAGTGTCTATCATTTTGCCGTCAAATCTCTCTACTTTCATGTCTTCAGGGTATAGGATGCTCACTTTTCCATTCTGCCATGCGACAGAAGGCAGTGAGAACCCGTAGCTCATAGACATCGGATCAGTATATGAGGCAAGAGTCGGGTTAACGAGGATATGCGGTCTTGAGTCAGCCAGATTCAGGTTCAGGGCGGCACTGACCATAGCGACAAGCTCGCCTGAGTGATCATCATGCGCGTGTGTGCAGAAAACATCTGTTGTCGTATAGGGATTGATATGTAGTGTACTGAGCATCCTGAGCGTCCCTTGTCCGGGATCAATCTGGATATGCCTGTCTCCAGACGAGAGCCTGAATCCGCCTGTTGGGACAGCGTTTATCATATTGTCTACCCCGCTTGCGTTTCCAGTGCACAGGAGTTCAATCCCTGCTACAGATGCAGGAGCTTCAGGTTTTTTTATTGATTCTAGTAAGCGTGTATAATCTGCTACTTCAGAAGCAGCCATCTGTTCTTCTATATTCGTGAATTGCATTTTTCCACCATGGATCCTATTGGATTATCTGAATAACTTCTTGGAAGATTTGGTCCTATATAAATGTTACCACTAATGCGTAATAAAATATTTAATTAGAAGTTTTACGTGTCTTTTTTTAATAATAAAGAATATTATTTAGTATATAAATTAAATAACAAAAACAAATTTTTTGTTATAAGAAACACAAAATTAGCATATCAACAAGTCACTGACAAGCTTTCCTTAAAATTCACTGTAGCTCATCTCCATCAGGAATTTTAAGTTCTCTATATCTTCTATATTGTACTGGATGAGCTTTTTCAATGCTCCGTTGTCGCCGTTCTTGTATTTATACCATAAGCGTACAGCCTGGAAGCCGTCCATGCCATCTGTCTCTTCGCTTCTCTTTATCCCAAGCTCTTTCTCAATCCTTTTCAGGCCACCTGTATAGCCTAGGCTTTTTAGGACAAACCGCAAATCAGCATGAAGATGTGGCAGCCTGACATGAGGCATCTTTGCCCGAATAAATGGGACATCGAACATGTATCCGTTAAAAGTCACCATGAATTCATACTTCTTTATCTCTTCCTGGAACTCATCCATGTTTTTCCCATCTATGAATACTTTTGATTGTGTTCCATTATATACTCCTATCATTGTCAGCGTGTGGTAATCTCTTGAGAGCCCTGTTGTTTCTATATCAAGGAAGCAGCACTTGTCCATGAAATCAGGGTATGCTCTCCAATGATGCCTGTGCAGCATGTGATTTGCGAAGAACATTGAGTCTTTCTGGCTGAGCCGTTCCTTTGATTCTAGGATGTGCTCTTTTGCTTTTGCATCTTTTGAATGTGCGATAAACTCATCCCATGTCATGATCTTGCCCTTCCAAAGAGCCTCTTCGCTATTTTCAGAATAGCCGGGGATGTGCAAGAAAGTGTTCTGCAGCATGTGTCCTGAAAAAATTATAGCTGGTTAAATAGTTATGCAAAGTCTTAATAACAAACCAAAAATCCAATAATCCATGGGAAGATCACCTAGCCATAAGAAAGAGCATGTCTCTGTCCCTAAATGGGCAAAAGAGCAGGAGTCCTTTTCCAGGGGGAAGAGATACCCGGGATGCAGAGGGACATTTCCTGACTGCCCAGAAGAGATAAAGCCTGACGCTGTAGCAGACCAGTGCAAGCTGTGTCCGTTATACAAGGCATGAGGCAAGGAATAAAGCGCGATACGCTTCTTGATAGGGGGTCCCTTTCATGATTCTGATGCTGGCACCGATTGAGGCGATGACTGACTCTGCCTTCAGGAAACTATGCTTTATGCTCGGATGCGACCTCACTATGACTGAGATGGTGAGGATAAACGCCCTTGCGTCAGGAGAAGAGCATGCTCTTGCAAAAACAAAATTAATTGATGATACTCCGACTCAGGTCCAGATAGTCGGTTCAAGCGAGGAAGCTCTCTCTGTTTTCTTGAAGGAGTATATTCCTGGACCAGGTTTTTCAGGGATCAACATAAACCTCGGATGCCCAAATCCGATGATAATCCAGCTTGGGGCAGGCGCAGCCTTAGTCAAACGGACATCTAAAGTGAAGAGGATGGTCGAGATGATAAAAGCAAGGGGATTTCCAGTCTCAGTGAAGATGAGGCTTGGCGCAAACCAGCTGGAGAAAGATAGCAAGGTATATCTTAGGCTGATCAATGAGGTTGACGCAGATTTTTTTGTAGTACATGCAAGGCACGGGAAACAGACCTACCAGGAGCCAGCAGATTTCTCAGTATATCCTGAGTGCATAAAGACAGGCAAGAAGATAGTTGCGAATGGAGATATCAAGACCAAGGCACAGGTCGATTCTCTTGAGAAGATGGGAGCTTATGGCGTCATGATCGGAAGGGCAGCGATAGAGAATCCGGGTATCTTCTCGAGCCTGAAGGGAAAATCGACAGGGATAGATATCAGGGAGACGTATATGGAACTGTCTGCCAATTCTGTTCCGAAGTACAGGAATAATGTGCTGAGAAGGATGACGCAATTCTAAGTTGGTGCGATCAAGTACGCACGCAAGGTTGTGAGGACGGAGGACGCAGATTAAACCTGTGAGATTCGCAAGAATCAAATCAACTATTGTCTGGAATCACAACCCAAAGAAACTAGATCTGAATAAATAATACAGTAATAAAAAAATAATAACGAAGAAGAAGGAAGAAAAAATAGCATTTGGGAACACAAATAAATTAGCTATTGAATTATTTAGTGTAAACTGTCCTATATATGGTCTAAAATTAGCGACATAAATATGTATAATCTTCTTAGTATCCATTATCTTAAAAAACATTAATCCTGCTATTATAAGGACCAATATATCTACAAACAGCAGAACTTGATTAAGTTGGTGAATCCAATACGCCATAATTGGTATTCCAACCAGGCTCCAATGTTGATATGCACCATTATCAATAATAATTTCAAAACTCTTTTCTGACAATAAGCGCCTTTTGACTAAATTATAAGGCTCTTTGTATATTTTTTCCCAGCCAATAAAATAAAACAATAATCCTTGTTGAATAATATATATACCTACAAATAAAATTACGTCGTCAATTGTAGGATAGGCAATCATACTAATAGATATTCTACGCTAATATTAAAAGTTGCCCTAGCCAGCAATTCCAAACGAAATAACTTGGTTTTAATTGAGTAATATGTTACAGACACCTTTCTGTTCCACTAGACAATCGTGAGCTATTTAAACTAGCAAACTAATTGGTATCAGATGGTCATGCTCTCCCCTAGCACTCTCTCTCTTTTTGAGGACTGCCCAAGATGCTTCTATCTCCAGTTCAATAAAGGCTTCAAGAGGCCAGACAGCATCTTCCCAAGCCTGCCTGCAGGCATGGACAGGATACTAAAGGAGCACTTTGATTCATTCATTGGTAAAGATGAACTGCCACCTGAATTAGTGAAGCACAAAGTGAAGGCTACCTTATTCTCAGATAAGAATCTCCTAGAAACCTGGCGGGATTATAAGAAAGGATTGAGTTGGCCAGATGGAAACGGAAATATCCTGAAAGGAGCTGTCGACAATATCCTTGTCCATGGGAACAAGCTGATTGTATTGGATTACAAAACTAGGGGATATGAGCTGAAGGAAGATTCGCATGAGTATTACAGGAGCCAACTGAACATCT
>JAAXVZ010000037.1 GCA_013335235.1 Nanobdellota archaeon
CATGGGCAACGCCTCCGGCCAGCAGGCCGATGGCTTCCATTTTCTGGGATTGGCGGAGCTGTTCTTCGAGCCGGCCCTTTTCCCGTTCGGCCAGGATGCGTTCGGTGATGTCCAGGATCACGCCGTGGTAGACGACTTCATCCCCGCTCCGGACCGGGCTCGAGGCGGTCCTCGGTCTGAGGCACGCCGGGGGCGCGGAGCAGGAGTCATCGCGCCGCCCGTCCTGTCTCGCGTGCCGCCGTGCGCCCTCGCGCTCCGCCTCCGACCGCGCGATCCCCCGGAAATAAGAGTCCATCATCGGCTCTTTTGTCAGCTGGAAGTCCCTGTGGAAACCCGAGCATAGCCCCTGGATTATAGACATTATTTCTGAGTGTTTTGCCTGGACAACCTTGGACTTGGACCTTATCAATTCAAGCACATCCGGGTTCTTCTTCTGCGGCATGATGGACGAGCCTGTGCACACTTCATCAGGGAGCGCAAAGAACCCGAACTCCGGCATCGAGAATAGTATCAGGTCTGATGACAGCTTCCCTAAATCGAGCATTATGCAAGCCAGCGAATTGACAGCTACAGCTTCATTCTTCCCCCTTGAGAGCTGGACTGCTGTTGTTGCCTGCACTTTTGAAAATCCAAGCTCTTCTGCGACCATCTCCCTGTCCAACCCTAGTTTTGTACCATAGCCAGCAGCGCTTCCAAGCGGACAGGAGTCAATGAACTCAAGAGCGGAATCTACCAATAGTAAATCGTTTTCCAAGGCTTCTGCATAGCCTTCTGCGAATAAGGCGACAGATGAAGGCATGGCCTTCCTCATATGGGTGTAGCCTGGAATCGGTGTCTTGTTCTTAGCAAGAGAATTCAATGAAAGCACTAGCTTTTTCACCAGCTCTTTTGTCAGCGCAAGCTCTTCTTTCATGTACAATTTCAGCGCAACAGCGACCTGGTCGTTCCTGCTCCTTCCTGTGTGTATCTTCTTGCCGGCCTCTCCGTATTTCCCTGTCAGGTAATTCTCGATTGCTGTGTGGCAGTCCTCATCCTCCTGCTTGACCATGAACTGGCCTTTGCTGTCAAGCTCTATTATCTCATGCAGCCCTGTCACAAGCATTGACAGCTCTTCCTGAGCCAGTATGCCGATCTTTGCGAGCATCTTTGCATGTGCAATGGAGGCTTTGCAATCATGCTTCACTAGCGCCTGGTCCAGCAGGCAGTCATCTCCGACTGTAAAGCTCTCGACATCTTGTGACAGCCCTTTCCCTTTTTCCCAGAGTTTCATTTTTTCACCTTTAATAGCACAGCCTTCTGCATATGCAGCCTGTTCTCTGCCTGGTCAAACACGGCACTATTGGCAGACTCAAACACTTCTTCTGTCTGTTCATACCCATTCATCGCAGGAAGGCAGTTCATGAATATGTAATCTGGCTTTGCGTGCTTCACAATAGATGCATTGACCTGGTATCTTTTCAGGAGAGACATCCTCTTATCCTTCTCTGTTTCCGGCGTGTGGTAGCTCATCCAGGTATCTGTGTAGATGACATCTGCGTCTTTTGCTGCCTCTAGAGGATTATCTGAGATGATGATTTTTCCGCTTGAGATATTTTTTGCAGCCATTACAATCTCAGGATCAGGGCCCAGCTCTTTCGGTGTTGCGACAAAGATATCTATACCGAGTATCGCGCAGCCCTGGATGAGCGAGTGCGTTACGTTGTTCATGCCATCTCCTAAATAACAGACCTTCAGGCCTGCAAAGCTTCCTTTCTTCTCTTTTATTGTCAATAGGTCGCTTATTATCTGAATCGGATGGTGGCTGTTAGTGAGGCCGTTTATCACAGGCACTGTCGAGTATGCACCAAGCTTCTCAAGCTCATTGTGATCAAACAGCCTTGCCATTATGATATCGACGTACCTGGAGCTGACCCTTGCCGTGTCTTCTATAGATTCTTTTGATATAAGAGGAAGGTGCTGCGTCTCAACAACTACAGAGCTTCCTCCTAAGGAACTCATAGCTACCTGGAACGAGACACGTGTCCTGAGAGATGGTTTTTCGAATATCATCAGGAGTGTCTTGAATTTCATGGTTTTTGAGTACTTCAGCTTGTTCTTCTTCATGTCTTCAGCCAGCTCAAGCAACTCAAATATGTCATTCTTGCTCAGGTCAAGCATAGTCAGGAGGGAATTCATTTCAGCCCCTTGATCTGGCTTGCCATCTTCATCTGCAATGAAAATATCTCTATGAAGCCTGGCGCGCAGTTCTGGTTATAGCTTGCGTCCTTGTTAAACGTGACTAGGCTCTTGCTGTAGATCCCATTAGGCGAGTCTACCCCTACTATATTTACGCTGCCTTTGTAAAGCTTGACCTTGACTTTCCCTGATGCTTTTGAATTCACATGGTTTATGAATGCGTCAAGGTCAGACATCAGCGGATCGAGCCATGAAGCTCCGTAGCATAAGTAGCCCCACTTCGCATCTACCTGCTCCTTGAACTCATTCTCTGTCCTTGTGCAGACATATTTCTCTAGCACTTTATGAGCCTGGATCAATATGTGCGCTCCGGGATGCTCGTAGACTCCCCTTATCTTCAGCCCGACCAGCCTGTCCTCTACCATGTAACATAGACCGACTCCGTGTTTTCCGCCGATTTTGTTCAGCTCAGTTATCAGAAGTGAGAGCTTCATCTTCTTCCCGTCTATCGATACAGGGATGCCTTTCTCAAACCCAAGTTCAAGCAGCTCTGGTTTGTCAGGCGCATCCTCAGGAAGCGTCATTGTGAGGAATTTCTCTATCTTCGGAACTGCAAAGTTATCTTCTATCTCCCCTCCTTCCCATGTCACACCCCACATGTTGTCATCTGAGGAGTAAGGGAAGCCCTCTTTCTGGATAACCTCTATCCCGTGCTTCTTTGCATATTCCAGCTCCTCATCCCTTCCAAGAGCCCATTCCCTGACTGGAGCGATGATCTTTATCTTCGGATTCAACGCTAGTGCTGTCGCTTCTAGCCTCACCTGATCATTCCCTTTCCCTGTGCAGCCATGCGCTATTGCATCAGCGCCTTCCTTTTCAGCGATCTCGACTGCCTTTGCAGCCATCAAATAACGGGAGATTGTGCTGACATGGTACTCGCCCTGGTAAGAGCAGTTGGCCTTGATTGCTTTTGCCAGATACTGTTCTGCAAAGAGATCTTTCACATCCAGGACATACGCTTTCTTTGCGCCGAACTTCAATGCCTTCTGCTTTATGTTTTCCAAGTCATCGACCTGCTGGCCAAGGTCAAATGTCAGGGTAATCACTTCTGCGCCGTATTTCTCCTGTATCCATTTAAGGATGCAGCTTGTATCAAGCCCTCCTGAATACAGCAATACGACCTTTGAGACTTTCTCCGCCTCATAGCTTGAGATCTTCTTGTATTCTTTCATAATTTCACCCCTATGGCGGACAGGTGTAATGGCCTGTGACCTGATACTGCCCTGCTGCTACCTCCTGCCATTTGTAATATTGCGGCAAGAGGCCTGCGTCAGATAGCACTGTGTCGATAGTCTTTCCGTTCAGGAGCTGGACTTCAAAAGAGAGCAGCTTCCCATCTGCATCCAGCCGCAGCGGCGCGTATTTCACATCTGGTTTAGGTATATAGTCTTGTGTCATGTCGATTACCTCGCTTATTATAAGAAAACCTGAATCTATCGTCTTGATCTAATGTAGAATGCGCATGTACCGGATTTGGTTTTCATGCAACTAACAAGAACGAAATAAGATAAAAAGCTATGGACCATAATAATGCAATTTGATACAATTATGTCTGATTTCAGACAAATTTAAATACTTGATGAGCATAGGTAGCGGGATGAGGAAAGAGTATCAGCTAGAATTATCAGAGTATTTCGACATCACGCCCTTCACGCTTGACAGGAAGATGGTTATGATGATACACGGATTCAAGGTACAGAGCGCATGAATATAACAAAACTTGTGTGGGCGTATATCGCAGAGCGGCCGAGCATCAGGGACTGCATGAAAAAGGGCCTGGTGAACCACTCGGAACTGGCGAGGCAGATCTGCGAGCATCACAAGATGGACAAGTTTGACGCATGCCTGATAGCCTGCCGCAGATACGCTGAAAAAGAGGCCCCGAAGATTGATAATGAGAATAGCATACGCGACCTGATGAAGACATCGAAGCTCAGGGTGAGGAACAAGATCATGGTTGCGATAATAGAGAAGCCAAGAGATATGGAATCTGTCCTTGTATTTGAGAAGAACATAAGGAAAAAAAGGGGAGACATCAACATCATCGAGGGTGAGGATGTAGTCACAGTGATAACGAACGAGACTTATTCTGATGAAGTGAAAGAGTATTTCAAGTCCCGTGTCATCAGGGTGACCAAGGGCCTTGCGCAGGTGAACATGGTATTTGACGAGCGAATCGAGTCGACCTCTGGCGTAGTTTCACATGTCTACAGCCTATTGTCTGAATACGGGATAAACATACTTGAAGAGATGAGCTGCTGGACAGACCTCATGCTGATAATAGATGAAAAAGACCTTGCTAAGTCAGTGAACTGCCTCAGCCAGACTTCATAGGATTATACTCACGAGTAATCCATACATGCCTGCTGTTGATCCTGGCCGAACCTATGTACTCTACCTCAACAGTGTCACCCCTCCTTAAAAAGGAGGAGGACTGTATCAGTATAGGCTGCCCTTTGTGCGCAACCCTGTTATCATAGAAGACAGCGTGTGCAAAGCCTAATCGGCTGCCATCTCTCGCAAACCTGGAATAGAGATATTCATCAACGCGCATTTCCTGGGGCTGCCCATCGCAGGAAAGAGTCCTATGCAGGGCCAGCATTGACTCTGAGCCGTAGCTCACTTTCAGGAGGAGATGGTCGCCCAGATGCTGATGTGCCATCCAGTTGTCGGAGATTGCGCTCAATATCGGCGGAATTCCGACAAGGTCTTCAATGGATTCTGGTAATTTTGGATTTTGTGCGTGTGACATATGACCACCCAAGAAGAGCAATAGGTAGGTGATTAAAAAATTACTGTTATCAAATAAAGAATTGGTGATTTGTTTTTAAATAAATACCACTATAAAGTAGTTAAAAAAACAAAAAATATAAAAAGGCCAGGATATACCTCAAGCTCAGTTTGAGGTGAAGGACATGAACAATTACAGACTCATAACTGACGCTGACCTTGCAAATCAAAGATTATTAAATAATGAGATTGAAGAGATGTCTGTCGAAAAGCCACTTTTGAGCCTGGAGCCATTGCTATTAGCACAATTGGCTCCTCCAGCGACCTTCTTAATGGGCTATGACGATGTTACGGTAGGTCTTCCAAACCCAAGCAATGGCGATGCATTCCCGCACCCTTCAATGATGCATTTTGTGCTTGCCAAATTCCTTAAGGAAGAAATCAAACAGGTTGAATCATTAGCAGATTTTGGCTGCGGCGCAGGCTTCCTTGGCGCATATGCTGGAGCAAAATTAAGCCCTACCAAGCTGTTTTTCAGTGATCTATCGCCCTCTTCAATTATCGCCTCTGCAAACAATTATTCAAGAAACAATATCACAAGTGAGCCAAAAGTTGAACAACTTCCTGATCGCTTAAAACTAAGCCATAATGAGAGAGAGGTAGAGCTTGTTGCTGGAGATGTCCTATACTCAGTAATGGGAAGGCAGTTTGGGATTGCTGTAGCTTGTCCAATATACATACCTGGAATCGTGCAAGTTTTCCCACAAGCGTATGCTGTCTTCGGGCAGGCTGCAAAATCAAGCAGTGCAAAATTTATTTTTAGCCACAGCTCACTTACTGATGAACATATAATAGAAAGCGCTAAGCATATAGGTGCTAAGCTTGAGTTGGGAGTTGCATCATTGGAAATGCCACTTATAGTCGATACTGCAGACCCCCTGAGAGCTGGCAGAGATCCATTAGGCGATGGTCCTAATGTAAGCTATCTAAAGACACTTGGCCTAAAAGACAGTGACTCGCCAAGAAGCCATTACGCGCACGAAATAAAAGTCTCTATCATGTCTTTTTGAATATCTTTTTATACCTTCTTTGAATATTCTTCTCTATGCTCCTAATCTCTCTCAAGCTCGAGAATATCCGAAGCTATTCTTCAGAGGTTATCGAGTTCCCTGAAGGGTCTGTTCTCCTATCAGGAGATATAGGCTCTGGCAAGTCAACAATCCTCCTTGCCATCGAGTTTGCATTATTCGGGCTCTTGAGGGGCGAGATGTCCGGCTCAGGCCTCCTGAGGCATGGCCAGACGCACGGCTCAGTCGAGCTAAGATTCTCAGTTGAAGGAAAAGAAGTCATTGTAAAAAGGACACTCAAAAAGGCCCGCGGGACAGTCAGCCAGGATAGCGGCTATGTCATTTATGAAGATAAGAAAAGCGAAGGGACGCCTGTCGAGCTGAAAGCCAAGATAATCGCCATATTAGGCTATCCTGAGGACCTCATCTCCAAGTCAAAAGCCCTCTTATTCAGATATACAGTATACACCCCGCAGGAAGAGATGAAACATATCCTGTTTGAGGACAAGGATGTGAGACTGGATACATTGCGGAAGCTGTTCGGGATAGACAAGTACAAGCTGGTGAAGGAGAATGCCGCCATATTCGCAAGGGAGGTCAGGAAGCTAGAGGACAACCTGTCAACCCAGATCGATATGATGAAGGATACTGAAGAGGAAAAGAAAAAAACCGAGTCTAAGCTTGAGACGCTTCAGAAAGACCAATCTGCCCTTATCGAAAAAGAGCTTGCAATAAAGCAGGAATTAGATAACAACAGGAAAAGCGTGTCCGGGCTAGAGAAGAGGATGAAAGATGCACTCGAACTCAGACAGGGCATGGCAATATTATCTGCCAATATCAGCAGCAGAGAGACAAATTTAGCCTCCTTAGATGCCAGGCACAAGCAGGCAACTGAAAAAATAGAGCGATATAAAGACAGGATTGCCAAGCTAGGCGCGGTCATGTTAACTGATGAGAAGGCATTGGAGGATAGCCTGAACTACGCACAGGAAAGGTATAATCAAGCCAAGAACCAGAACACCCAGGCATTGGCTGAAAAAAAGCATCTGTCAGAGAGATCGCTCCAGCTGAAGAAAGATATTGAAACAATAGACAAGCAGCAAAGAGACCTTGCCTCATTGCATGAGATGCTTGCATCTTATAACGAGAAGCTCGCAAAAAAAGAAGAATTCGAAAGGCAGCTCCTCATGATGCGAGATAAGGAGAAAAGTATCCTATCCCGCCTGGACTCTTCTGCTGAGAAGATAGCTGGCATCGATGAATCACTGGCCAGGCTTTCAGGTGTGAAAGCCTGTCCGCTGTGCAACCAGCCGTTAGATGAGAGGCACCAAGCATCAATCCTGAAAGAATACTCTGCAAAAATCAAAGAGGCAAGAGAAAGCGGAGAAAAAGACAATGCCTCCCTGGCCCATGTCAAGGAAGCGCTAGCCAAGCTGACAGCAAATCTGGAGAGGATCAGAGAGATAGAAATCCTTTCTGCAAGGACTTCTGAGAAGATAAAGGCTCTTGAGGAGCTTAAAGCAAAAAAGGACTCAAAACTGTCTGAATTAGAAAATACAGAGGGCTTGCTTGGAAAGCTGGCTTTGATTCCTGAAGACGAATTGAGGTCAGAGCTTGACAATAAAAAGCGTTCTCTGGCTGACGCCAGGGCACAGAATATGAGATTCAGGGAAAAAGAGAACCTGCAGATTATAGTCGGAAATGAGATTGAGAACATCGAGAAGGTAATAAACGAAAAAATCTCATGCGATACAGAATTGACCCGCCTGAAGGGCCAGCAGGCGCAGGCCAGCGCAATGCTCCTTACTTTTTCAGAGACAGAAAAAGAATTCAAGACCATAAAGGAAATAGAGAGCAACCTAATAAAACAGGAGAAAGATATCATGGTGCTGTTCACCAGGGCAAAGGAAGAGCACAGGCTATTGTCAGAAAGGCAAAAAAGCCTAGATGAGAAGCTCCTAGCAAAAACCCGGCTGGAAGAGAAGCTGAAGCATGCAAGAGAGATTGAACATTGGTTCGATGAGTTCTTCATCCCGCTTGTATCTACAATAGAGAAGCATGTCATGGTCACTATACATTCTGAGTTCTCTTCCCTCCTGAGGGAATGGTGCTCTCTCCTTGTCTCAGATCTTGAAATAGGGATAGATGATGAGTTCTCAATCCGGATTTCACAGGACGGATATGACAGTGAGATAGATCATCTTTCCGGAGGAGAGAAAACTGCAGTGGCCCTTGCCTACCGCCTTGCGTTAAATAAGGTCATCAATGATATGATATCACAGATCCGAACAAAGGATATCATCATACTGGATGAGCCGACAGACGGCTTCTCGAGCGAGCAGCTGGATAAGGTAAGGGAAGTATTGGAGAAGCTTTCAGCAAAGCAGACTATCATCGTCTCACATGAGCAGAAGCTGGAGTCATTTGTAGAAAGTATTATAAGGATAGATAAGCAGGAGAATGGTAGCACTGTGGTGAAATAATGGCCCTGCCTGACGTAATGCTTGGATTTGCAATATCATTATTGATGGGTTTCATACCTATGGCATTCTATAGCCTGATGATAACACTCATCGACAGATACGAGAGGGAACCTTTCCTGCTTATGCTAGGCGTCTTTCTGTGGGGATTCATCGTAGCGTCCGGAATAGCGCTTGTATTAAACACGCTCTTCGGGAACCTTATACTTCTTGTTACAGGAAGCAGGGAGATAGCCTTGCTCGGATCAGCTGTTCTTTCAGCGCCATTAGTGGAGGAGACTGCAAAAGGCCTTGCTGTTCTCTCAGTATTCCTGTTTTTCAGGAATGAGTTCGACTCAGTCATCGATGGCATAATCTACGGAAGCCTGGTAGGATTCGGATTCGCCGCAGCTGAAAATATCCTGTATGGCATGAAAGGGTTTGCCTCAATGGGTTTCACTGGCCTGATTGCCATATCTTTCCTCAGGAACCTATTAATCCCGTTCCTGCATGGTTTCCTTACATCGCTGACCGGTATCG
>JAAXVZ010000038.1 GCA_013335235.1 Nanobdellota archaeon
CTTAATTGTAACTAAAGCCAACCTTACCCTCCTTTTCCCTGCTAGGAATTAGACTTGTTTTCTGTCGAAAATATAAAAAAAAGTGCTTGCGGGCCTCCCTTCCGCAAGCGGTACGCAGTCGATTTAATCCAAACCAGGCTTTAGCCAAAGCCTGGAGGTAAACAAGTGTGCCTCACTAGCGTTCGAGCACACTGAACGAAAATATAAAAAAAAGTGCTTGCGGGCCTCCCTTCCGCAAGCGGTACGCAGTCGAGGAGATTCGAACTCCCGACCTACTGCTTAGGAGGCAATCGCTCTATCCAAGCTGAGCTACGACTGCATATATTAAAAGAAAAAAGCCTATCTTAAAAAGCTTTTGAAGGATTTGGGAGATTATCTCTCTATTTTGAACAGCTCGACCAGATCGTCTGATAGCATATCCCCTGTAATGCTGTCCAGCTTCATGTTCAGGACCTTGAATGTGTTCGTGACAAAGGTTATGTTCCAGACCTGGCCGAGGTCAAGCTTCTGAAGCAGCACTATCTTCTTGAAAGGCGTATGGCTCTTGTATTTCTCCTTCTGGAGCGCTTCGCACTTCGCCAAAGCTTCTGTGAGAGGGAACTTGACCTTGTCAGCCTCTAAAGGAATAAGCGCACCTTCCTCTTTCAGCACTTCTGCCGCAGGATTCACGGTTATCTTGTCGCCGAGAGTGAAGGTTATCACCTTATCCTCTTTGCTGCTATAGAACCCCAGCTGCCACTCTTCCTTGACTTGCGGGTCTATCATGACAAACCCATGGACAAGATATGTGTGCTTGTTCTCTTTTTTCCAGGTCTTGTATTCCTCAGACTCCAAAAGCCGAGCCAGTGCCTCACCAAAATCAGTCATATTTTCCCCCTTATCTTCAGGTCATAAAGGATGTCTTCTATCTTCTTTGTGTTCCATTTTACAGAGTCCTGCTTTTTCCTAAGTTCTCCGTTCCTGAGCGCAAAGTCAGAGAACTCGTCATGGATCACATGGACAAACTCGCTTATCTTCGTGACTTCTGCAAAATCCTCATTGACAACAGAGAATACCGCCCTTCTCGCAAGCTCTCCAGTGAGGTCGCTTAATGCCAGCAGATATGTCTCTGCGTCTGCCTCAAGGTCTTTTGGGTCTGGCAGCTTTCCTGTCGTGACATAAGAATAATACTGGGCGGATTCGCAGTATTCCTCCAATGCTTCCCTGAATGCGCCGACATACGGGTTCTCAAGGTATAGTTTCTTCAGCTCTTTCAGTGTCTTCTTTGCTGCGTCCAGATGCGTTTTTGCTTCCTTGACTGAGTTCTTGTGCAGCAGGACTGTCGCCTGTTTTGCTTCTTTCAATACAGGGCGCGATTCAATGATGAGCCGCTCTCTTATCTTGTCAGAGGAGTCTATCTCCTCTCTTAATTTTGTGAAAAGGTCATTTGCCATGCTATAATTAAAACAGCCTAAATTTATAAAAGTATAGTCGCACTCTAAAGCGAAGGTGATAATATGAAAGGATTCCAGAAAGACTTGAATGAGATGATGCAGTTCCCGAAACAAGGGATTTTTTCAACAGTCCTAGCAAAATCAGAGAAATATAATTATACGCTGATGTGCCTCGCAGCAGGCACAGATATAGATGACCACACATCTACAAAAGCAGGTGTTGTCCAGGTCCTGAAGGGAAATGGAGTCTTCACACTTGAAGGGGAAAAGATAGAGATGCGACCAGGGATATTCATATTCATGCCTCCAAATGCCCGCCATTCTTTGAAGGCTGACGAGGACCTCGCGTTCCTGCTCTGCCTCACCTCACCTTAGCTCAAAACATATAAACAAGCAGAAAGTCCTTCTCGCTATGGCAGCAGCAGATCTTGAAAGAGGGAAATTCTTTGAGTACAAAGGAGAGGTATTGCAGGTTTTGAGGCGAAGCGTCATCGCCTGCGGGACGCACTCACACACAAAGCTAGTTTTCACAGTATGTGATATCAACGGCAAGAAGGAAAAAGAGATTACAATGGGCCACAATGATAAGGTAGATGTGATAGATGTCATGAAGAGGAAGGCCAATGTCATTTCCAAATCCCATGGGAAAGTCCAGGTCATGGACCAGCAATCCTACGAGACCCTTGACGGCGAGTGCGACGAGGAGATTATGTCAACCCTGAATGAGGGAGACGAGATCACATACATAGAATATAATGGGATAAAAGTATTAGGGAAGAAGAAGAATTAATTATCTTCTGCCTAATTGTGTTCCGCCACCACCACTGCCTCCACCGAAATTTGTGGTGGTGCTGGTGTATGATTTTCTAGACTCATCCAATTCTATCTGGCGAATCGAGCTTTGGTATCCGGATATGTCTGACTTTAGCTCCCTTATGTCAGACTCTGCAGAACTGATGTTCTGCTCTATTGATTTGATCTTTCTTTGAATAGGTGAAAGGTCACTCTGCTCTATTGCGCTGATCTGCGACTCCAGCTTATCTGCTGCCTTTTCTGCGTCTGTAAGCTGTGATTGATATCCTTTCCTGGTCGAAGCAAAACCGGCAATCGCCGCTTGCTGCCCATCAATATCCGCCTGCCTTGCGTCTACATATGTGTCTGCCTCGGCAACAATGGTCCTTAAGCCATCTGGAAGCTGCCTGAGCTCTTTTGGCGCAAGATCATCATATTTCTCTATGAGCCCGCTGACAAATCCAAAAAGGATCTTCTTTGCATCCTGGTAATCTGTCGCACCCTGCTTGCTTGTCTCAATCTCCAATTGGCTAGTGAGCCTGACATTCTCTTCTTTTGCTTTTGCGTAAAGGCTTTTCTGGCTTGCAAGATACTGTGTCAGCCTCTCTCTCTCCTGCTCTACTTCAACAAGATTTACTGTGCCTTTTAATTTGCCTATCTTGCGTTCTCCTAATGAAACTGTGACTTCTCTTGCGACAGTATCATTTATGATATGATCAAGATCATAAGCGATCTCGCGCTCCTGGTCACCTATGCTTCTCCTTTCCTGGGCTATTTCTTCGACTTCTGCATCCCTCTTCTCAAGTTCAATCCTGAAATTCAGGTATTCCTGGACAGTCACTCTTGCCTGAGCATACCTTAGGAATTTTATTGCCGCCCTTTCAGCTGAGGAGGGAACCCTCATCTCAAGCATATTATCTGGGATCAGGACTCCATCCTGATCCACTAGATTATTTTCAAGAAGGTAGAGCGCATGAACATGCTCAAGCTTGTTGCCCTGCTCCACTATCCTTACAGCTTCTCTTGCATTGTTGTAGAACTTGCCGTCCATGTAATCTACGACACCTTTCCTTGCGGCATTGACATTGCTCCAATCTAGGTTCATTGCCATAAGACTATACTGCCTCGCCACTCTTGGATCGACTTTTTTTGCTATGAGTGCAATCTCAGTATCAAGAAGGTTTTCATCGATTATCACGCCAAGGCTTGTATATGTCGGGACAAAAGCCAGGTCTATCCCTGCTTTCTGGAACCTTGCTTTGATGGCTGTTTTGGCAGCAGTTGCATCAACATCTTTCAGCTCTTTGATGAAAGTGTATTTTGAACCAGGGGTCAATTCGGCACCGAGCTCAAATAGCTCAGTCCTCACATCTCCGGCTATCCTTGAAAATCCTTTCAGGTATGCTTCTTTTGTCTCAGGGGAAACCGATGTCCTTCTCACAAGCTCTGCCCTGAGCTCTTTTTGTATCTGGATTATACCTGAGCCTGATGTCCCTTCACCCAGGTATTCAGAAGTCTGGCTGATCTGCTGCATCCTCTCTTTCTGGTATTCGAGGTTATTCTGTATCTGCTCTTCAAGTGACCTGATAGTTTTCTGGTTCTGGTTCCATTCCTGCAATATTTTAGATTCTGCGGCATCTGCAGCATCTAACCCACCAAGATCAACGCCTTGCATAGAACCCCTGTCTTTGAGGTATTCTGTGCGTACTGCTTCAAACGCAGATTGGACCTTATTTGTGACAAGCTCCTCTTGCTTACTGATTATCCCGTTTGCGCGTGATATCTTATTATCTTCTCCTTCGACCTGTCCCTGGAATCCTGAAACAACCCTGTTCTGTGCAGATAGTGCTGACTGCAACTCTTTTATTCTCTTCTCGACTGCAGCTTCCTTCCTTTCCTCTTCTTCCAGATTATTCTGGTAAGCCTGGATCTTTGATTTCAGTTCCCGGATGTCATCCTCTGCAGAATCAATCTTCCGCTCGTAGTCGTATTTTGACATTTTAGTACCCAGGCCTCTGTCCCATGTTTATCATCTCGATTGCCTGATCGACATTAAATGAAGATATATCCGGATTGCCATCATCCACCAAGAGATATGCTGTGACCTCTCCGCTATTTGGCTTGCCTGCAAGGCCGACAACATAGTTCCCATCCTGTCTTCTATATATGGTGCTGTCCCAGTTGGCAGGGCCGTCCTGGCCTACACAAGACATTGAACCTGCGTAAGCTCCTGTGCACTCTGCAAGGAAGTCTTCCCTGACAATCCTCCCTAGCGCATTCTCATCTTCAATCAAGATAATGGAAGTATCATCCCCATAAACGCCAATAGTCCCGTTGTTAGAGAAGGCTCCTCCGAATTTTGTTGTGTCTGCAAGACCGCTTAGGCTATTCGGATTTGATGAATACACTTGGAAGAAGACTGTATTCCATGTCCTGTCAATTTGATAGGTATCGCTTGTGGCAAATTGATCTATGCTTGCTTGCGCAGTCTTCACCTGTGAATCCAGGTTAGTATATACACCTGTCCTCACTGCATTCTCAAGCGCTGCATAAACAGGATCAGCTACTCCTGCTAGCTCCTGGTCTGTAAAGATCTGGCCTCTTTGTGTCCTGGCAAGCTTCGCAGCCTCTATAGACTGGTCCATCGCAAAATAATACGGCTGTAATTCTGCTCTTCTTGCATCAAGAATTTTCTGGGCATCTGCTGTCGCAGTTAATGCAAATGCGGTCTGTGTCGCCTGCGCCCTTTGAGTCGCTGCCATCTGTGTCGCATATGCACTTTCTGCAGCCGCCCTTTTTACATTATAATCATTATACCATGTCGGCGCATTGAAGGCCACGAAAACAGCAAGGGCAGCAGCAGCAACAAGTGTAGTATATAGTGCAGCTTTTTTCGGGAAAGCAACCGCATAGCTAAATGGCTTTCCTAATACTGCCGCAACTTGGTAAGGAAATGTATCTCCTGGGTCCTTACCGCGCCTTCCTATTGTCGCACGTTCATATGCTTTCTGCAGATCAATATTCCTATGCTCTAGATATGTCTGAAGCTTCACAAATCCTTTGTGCATGCCGAAAATATTTTCAGATACTTTCTTTGCCTGTTCATCCTGGATGCTGTCTGAGCCTGTGTTTATCTCTGCAACCAGATCATCTACCAGAGATTCTATGCTATGTATTATTTCATCCGGCTTCTTATAAGAGGAGAATTCCATTGGATGGACTCTTGGGTTTGCTGCCTTGACAAAAGTGAATAAAGACTCATATGACTGGAAAAGGCTTGGAAGCCCCACTATTATCTTGTTTATATCTGCAATATCTTCACTGGCTGAAAGGTTATCTGATGCCTGATATGCCCCGAGAACAATGCTTATGCCCTTGTATGCACTCCTGATCCTACCAGGAGCATCCTGAGCGATACTCTTAGCCCTTTCAAACAGTGGCGATGCAACTAATTCATCCATTTCCCCATGCACAAATAGCACATATATAAAAGTTACCATTACAAAGGGATACTATAAATCGTCCAGGTGAATAATACTAAGATACGCTACCTTTGAAATCTGCAAAAGGATTTCCAAATCTTTATATATCTTCTTCTATCAGGATAATCATGAAAATCACATTCTTAGGCGCTGCAGGTGTTGTGACAGGATCAAGCTATCTCCTCGAGGCTGGCGGCCTCCGCATGTTAGTCGACTGCGGACTATTCCAGGGAGATAAAGACCTGACAAGGAAGAATTATGAAGAATTCCCTTTTGACGCTAGGAAAATAGACCTTCTCCTTTTGACGCATGCGCACATAGACCACTGCGGCCTATTGCCGAAGCTTGCCGCAAAGGGGTTCAAAGGCCGGGTATACACTACTTCTGCGACAATCGACCTCGCGATGGCGATACTTGAGGACTCAGCAAACATCCAGGAGCAGGATACAAAAAAAGAGAATGAAAGAAGGATGAGAATTGGGCTTGAGCCTAGGAGCCCGCTATACACAAAAGATGATGTAAAGACGCTAAAACCGCTGTTTTCCAGTGTCGAGTGGAACACTGAGCTGAAGATATCAAAGAGCGTGAAAGCCAGGTTCAGGAGAGCCGGCCATATACTAGGCGCTTCGAGCATCGAAGTCTTTGCTGATGGAAAAAAGATAGTTTTCTCCGGAGACTTGGGGCAGTTCGGCGCGCCTATAATAAAAGACCCTGAGATAATCGATGATGCTGATTATGTGCTCATAGAATCCACATACGGAAACATGCTGCATGAAAAAGCTGACAGGGAAGAGATACTTCTAAAGCATATCCTTGAGACATATGAAAAAGGCGGGAAGCTCATGATACCATGCTTTGCTATAGAGAGGACACAGGAGATACTTTACACGATGAGCAACCTCATCAAAGCAAAGAAGTGTCCTAAGCAACCTGTGTTCCTGGACAGCCCTCTTGCAATAAAAGCGACTGGTGTCTTCAAGAAGCACAAGGAATGCTATAATGAAAAAGCAATGAAGGTTGCTGACATCTTCAACTTCTCCCAGCTGAAGCCAACCCAGGATGTAAAAGAATCCATGAAGATAAACAGCTACGATGACCCTTGCATAATCATGGCAGGAGATGGCATGTGCACCGGCGGCAGGATCAGGCATCATTTCAAGCACGGGATATGGAATAAGAAGAATACTGTCCTGTTTGTGGGATACCAGGCTGAAGGGACGCTCGGAAGGCATATACTGGAAGGCGAAAACCCGATAAGGATGATGGGAATGGAATTTGTAGTGAAGGCTGACATAAGGAAGATCACCAGCTTCTCAGCCCATGCAGACTCAGAAGGGCTCATGAGATGGGCAAGGTCCTTCCCAAAAAAAGCGAAGTTCTTCATCATCCATGGTGAGAATGACTCCCAGGCAGCGCTTAAGGCAAACCTGGAAAAAGAAGGATATTCCTGCAAGATACCAATGATCGGCGACTCTGTTACTCTTTGAAATCGTCAGCTGTGAGCTATGTCTGAATTATCTTAGACAAGTAGATAAATTATCCAAAAGGCATCAAAAAAGATATAAAGAGAGGTTTTCCTCTAAATCAGATGAAATATAAGTTCCACCCTGAACGCACATTGAGACATATCATCTCTTTCCCGTTCATCTGGATGATGCTGTTCCCTTTGGTTTTCTTTGACATCCTGCTGGAGATATACCATAATATCTGCTTCTACATGTATGGGATAAATAAGATAAACCGGTGGGACTATATCAGGATAGACAGGCACAGGCTTATGTATCTGTCCATGTTCGATAAGCTGAACTGCATGTACTGCGGCTACGCAAACGGGCTTCTCCATTACGGCAGCACGATTGCAGGAGAGACAGAGAAATACTGGTGCGCCATCAAGCATCAGCCAGGGAATTTCAAGGAACCCGCCCACCATAAAGACTTTCTTCCCTATGGCGATGACAAGGCGTTCAATGAGATGTACAATAAGCAGTGCAGGAAGAAGTGAGAGTTCAGTCAAATTATTTCTGAAACTGGAACATATCTGACCAAAAATATATGGTCCCTAAAAGATAAGGTGCGCAGGGCAGGACTCGAACCTGCGAAGGCACTAAGCCAGCAGCTGTCTTACATGATGACTATCATCGCCCTTTTTGGGCTCAACCCTCAAATGACTTGAGGCTGCCACGTTTGACCGCTTCGCTACCTGCGCGTCTTCAAATGTGGGCTCGACTGAAAGGAGACCCACCTGCTCGATGCACCCTGATAAGGGTGCTTTGGCCACATCGCTACCTGCGCGTATCTCACCTTGAAAAAAGAATTAGCATATAAAAGTTATGCATACAAAACCTTTTTATAATAACTAAGACAATCTTACATCGGGGGAATGAGAAAGCTTGAAAAGAAGGTCGTACTCTTTGCTGCGACCATATCGATAATACTCTATCTTGCCGGTGTGCTGTCCGGGCTTTTTGCTAGCGATATAATCCAAAAGAACATAAAACAGGACATACAGAAAGATATCAGTTTCCTCAAGGACTATATGGATATCTCTGCCCTGGATGTGAAGAATATCCAATTGCAGCAGTTCTTCATTGAGAATATAGATGAGTCAAGGAAATGCGAGTTCGAAGACCTCTACCTGTCAAATCTCCACAGCCAGCTTTCAAGCTACTGGGACAGGCTTCCAGCCAGGCTAGAGGAGCATGACAGGACAAATGAGCCGACTGCTGATTACATCTCATTGAAAAGAGAGTATATCAGGCTGTCTCTTCGGATGTGGCTCATTGCAAAGAAAAGCTATTCCAGCTGCAATGACAGCAGGTTCGTGCCTGTGCTTTATTTCTATTCAAAAGAGTGCGAGAACTGCACTGCGCAAGGAGAGCACCTTGACGCATTCAAGGACTTTGTAGAGACTCAGAACAAGACTGCGATAGTCTTCCCTATAGACCTGAATTTTGCTGATGACATGGTTGTCATGCTGAAAAAATTCTACAACATAAGCTATGTCCCATCTCTTATAATCGGTGACACGTTCATAGATGAGCTTGCGGATATAGATACCCTTAAAACAGAATACTATTCAGCAGAAAAATACAATCTAACAGGTCCCTAGATCTTCTTCTATCAGGTCTGATATCTCCTCATTCAGCCTGACATTCGGATGCTGGTCATAAGGTATCACATAGTCATTTGTGTAAGTGATCTCTGAATAGTCCAGTATGCTGATATTATTATGCTTGAATAGACTTAGGAACGCATCAAACCCTTTTCCA
>JAAXVZ010000242.1 GCA_013335235.1 Nanobdellota archaeon
AGTTGATAGATTGCGCAGTAGAGGCGCCATCTTCATGCAATAAGCAAGGGTGGCGATTCATCCTCATTGAGGACAAAGAGAAGATAGAAAAAATAGCCATAATCAAGAACCAGATGTTCCTTAAGCGCTTCCCTTACATCATAATCTGCTGTTTTGACAAGGACGTATACATGGGCCTTGATATCAAAGAGACCCCCTTTCTTGATATGGGTGCAGCGATAATGAATCTATGCAATGCCGCTGCTGCTACAGACCTCGCTGTCTGCTGGTGCAATTTCACATTGAGCAATGTCGGAAAGAAAAGGCATGAAGAGCTAAGGTCACTTCTGAATATAGATGAAAGATTGATACCTGTGTCTCTTGTTGCATTAGGAATACCAGGAAAAGTGCCAGAGAAGCCGCCAAGGGAGGGGCACAGATACTACATGCCCATGGATAAATGAAAATAGATGCCTTGATACACGATACAGTCTCTTGTCTGACAAAGACAGCCATAGGCAAGAACGGTCTTATAAGAAAACTATATTTTATCGATACAGGGAAATGGTACGAATTCTATAAGCCAGATGACTTTGGAGATCACACGCCCTTTATCACAGCTGCGCTTGGCAGTCCGGAATTCGCAAAACAGCAATATTCTCTATGGGAGAAAAGATCTATTGATGGAATCCCTATCCCAAAACACAGAATCCCTCTTGCGCCGCTACTCGAAGCAAAGAACGTGGATGATCTTCTGCACGGGCTATATGTCAACTATACAACTACAAAAGACGATTTTTTTCTGAAAGAGGGTGTCCAGCTCTCCAGAAAGGCAGTGAAGGCGTTTAAAATGAAGAATGGCGCCTTTTCTTCTGTCTCCATACCTTTCCTTCATCTGAAGCTCCCTGAAGGCTGTTCTGCCTTAAAACCTGCAATACTGTTTGCACCAGCCTCTAATCTCAAATATTATTCTGAAGCATGCTCAAACGGGCTCATATCTGAAAAACTGGTTTTTTTTGGCGAGCTTGCAGGAGATAAGGACTTGATAGCCGCGGCCAAGGGATGCATTGACGCCTGGCTAGAAACCAAGATGTTCAGGAAGTACGGTGTTTTCCCAGATATGGCATTCCCGAAAGACTCCACAGGCAGCAGCCTCATGAAAACCAATACAAACATGGGATACGCGCTATTGAAGCTTAAAGAGACGAATTATAAATCCGCCTTAGATAAGCTGCTCAGTTCCATAGAGAAGATATATGATGAGAAGACAGGCATAGTGAACGCGTTCAACCCAGCAACAGGGAAAAAAGGAGAGCCAACATTGATTCCTGTGCAGGCGTACGGTACCCTTTTATTGATGGCTGGAAGAAAAGAGAAGGCTGCAAACCTTGCGCAAAAGACAATAACATTGGCAAGGGAGAATGGCACTCTGGAGTCTGTTGACGATGACGGGTTCGGGGATTTCTGCGTCTTCCTTATGAGAGTGGATGAGGGCCATAATTGGAAAGGCTTGCTAGAGGGCATGTACAAGGAGTTTGTGGATATGTACTATGCTGGAAAAGGGATGTGGAAAGACCACAGATCAGGGAAGATCGCCCATTCAAAGTATCTTGGTGGAGTTCTCAAGTACCTTCTTGCATATAAGGCATATCTGTCTAATGATACCCGTATGTTTACAGACCACCTCCCGTTGCTCGAAGACAGGTAGATGCAGTAATAATTTAAATACAGGAGAATTTAAGGAAGGCATGCGAAGGCTGGTAAGGAAGTCGAGTATTGTCTTCTTGTTCATGATAATCACAGCCGGCTTTGGCTACTTGTTCAGGCTGATTCTTTCAAGGAACATGTCTCTGGCGGAATTCGGGCTGTTTTTTGCAGTCCTGTCTTTCATAAATATGTTCTATGGTTTCAAGGGGTTCGGGACAGCGACAGCATCTGTCAAATTCATCAGTGAATATAAGGCCAAAGGCGAAACAGAGAAAGTAAGGGAAGTTGTCCTGGCGTACTCGATAATCCAGCTCGTCATATTTGGGATGTTGACCCTGGTCATCTTATTCTCCTCTGGTTTCCTATCGCAGAATTATTTCAAGGCAGAAGACGCAAAATCACTATTGTTCATACTGTCTATCGCGTTCTTTTTCTTCATCTTTGTCAGCACAGCTAGGGCCCTTCTCCAGGGGCTTCAGAAGCAGACAGAGTTCTCGTCTGTTGAGCTAGTGCAGTCTGTGTTGCTTGTCTTGTTTGTCTATTTCATGCATGACACAAGTGTCCTTATTCCGGCGTTCGCATATCTCTTCTCTTTTTTCTTGACTACTATCTGGTCGACTTATCTTGCGGCCAGGAGCTTCCCGCTCCTAGGAACAATAAAGACAGACCTGAAGACATACCTCAAGCTGTTCAAATATGGCATACCTGTCACCCTCGCAACAATCTTCTCTACACTTGTCAGCTCGCTAGATACTGTTGTCTTGACCTATTTCCGGTCGCTTGAGGAAGTCGCAATATATAATGTCGCAGTGCCGACAGTAAACCTCCTTAGGTATTTT
>JAAXVZ010000039.1 GCA_013335235.1 Nanobdellota archaeon
AGCTGCTATGGTCCTATGAGCTTGAATAGAGCTAACACCAAATTTTATAAATTCACTGGATTTTCTGATGAGTATTGACGACCGTTGTGTAATGGTAGCATGGAGGCCTGTGGCAGCGAAAAAGCAAAGCCTTTTTGGCTCTGCTGTTGCAGAGAGCCTTAGGAGCGAGTCCGATTCTCGCCGGTCGTCCCATTTTTGAAGAGTTTTCCAGGTGAGCTTCATGCTCACCACTTTGCACCTCTCGAACACTTTCGAGACTTCGAAAGCCACGCTTGAGATTGTCTGCTTAGTAAAGCCGAGTTCGGTTGTAGGCGGTCGTCCCATTTTTCTTTACCCTTTATAAACACTTTCCTTTATTTTTTTATATCCATTCCACTTTTCTTCTTCAATGCCAAAGCACTTGCATAAGGTGCATAAGATGCAAGGCAGGATAAGGCTGCCATATCTCTTGGTAAAAATAGCGACTATAGCCCTGCTGCTGTTCCTTGTCTCCAAATTCAAGCCAATCATACTTATTGCAGCTTTTGAGATACTTGACTTTGCGAAAGTCATGGCAAAGCCATTTTTTCCGTGTATCCCTCTTGATCTTGAGTTTGTTTTCGGCATAGCCGCAGCATATTTTTACGGCCCGGTATACGCTGTCGCGATATTCCTCCTAAGCGTGATAAACAGGATATTGCTGTCATGCATCGAGTTCAGGCATCTCATAAAGAGCCTCAGGCATATCCCTGCCTTCTTTGCGATGCCTTTCCTGAGATTCATGCCTTTTTTCGAGGTTGCGATGCTGGTGCTGGTTATAAATACGCTCATAAAAATTGCGATAGGCATACCTGTGGAAGAGATGGCAGTGGTCAGGAAATTCCCTATCTATGCTGCTAATTTTTTTCTGATAACTGTTTTTTTCTATATGATCCACATGATTTATCATTATCTGCCAATCCTGGCATAAGCTTAAAAAATGCAGGGGTTTTCTAGGATAATATTGGGCTCGTGGTCTAGTGGCTATGACACCGCCTTCACACGCGTAAGCTGAAGCTTATTGGCTTTCAGCCAAGCTGAAAACGGCGGAGGTCCCCAGTCCGATTCTGGGCGGGCCCATTTTTTTCAGGTGAGCTTTATGCTCACCACTTTGCACCTCTGCTTAGTAAAGCCGAGTTCGGTTGTTGGCGGGCCCATTTTTTCAATTTGAAGTGTCTCAAAATTACTTGAACAGCCTCTCTAATATCCATTTATTATCTTCGTCGCCTAAGCCATACCTTGAAAGGTATCCTTCTGCCTCCCCTTTTGTCTTAAAGCCAATCTTCTTTGCCTGCTCAAGATAATTTGCCCTGATCTTAGATATCAATTCATTTTGTGAGATATCTTTTGCTTGAGCCCCTTTCCTATTCAGGATAAAAGGGATTGAGATTCCGATTGCCAGAAGCACTGCAGGAAGCAAAAGGGAAGCGGTATTGAATTTGAATCTATTCTTATCCGCAATGACCCTTGCGATTGGAAGCCCTTTTATCTGTTCAAGGCATCTATCGTTTACAACATCTTTCAACCTGTAGCTGACATCTATCTTTTCATCAAACTTAGAGAAACGCCACGCTATTACAGGATCATCGTCGATTATTGTATAATTCCCTGTGAGAAATTCAATGCTTTTGGTATCATTGGCACAATCTTTTGGAATCTGCAACCTAAATTCCATATCTGAGATGTTCTCTTTTGTTTCGAGTGTGTGGGTAACAACTGCGCTATCTTCTTTTTTCGAGTAAATCGTGTTTTCAGTAACTTTTTTTGCTGTCTCCTCTGCGAATCCCTTCTCTTCTTCTGTTATCAATCCTTGATTAACAAAATCTGTCACAATCAATTTGAAATCTGACAAATAAGAGAAGATCTCGCAGTCTTCTGCTTTTTTTAAGGAATAGATTATCTTCTGCTCTACTTTTGTGCATTTTATATATATATTGTTTTCACCCAGGAAAAAAGTGAACTTCTGTTCCCCTTCAATTGCCTTGTACTCTTTCTCGTCATTTGTCCTGTACTTGCATCCGAAATCCATGAGTTTCTTGAAATCTAATACTTTGGTTACAGAGCTATCACAGATATGCTCTTCTTTCCTTATATCCGGAAGAGCTGTCAGGCTTTCGATTTCCTCGATTGTTATGTTCTCTCCATCTGGGCCAATTATGCCCTCGATATTCATCTCAAGTGGACACTCTGCCTTGCATGCACTCCATTCGAAATTCTGGCATGTCTTTTTCCCAATCACGCCAGGGCAGATAGCATCATCATTGCATCCATGGTCTTCTTCACCTAATATCAGGCAGCAATTTGAAAGACCTTCATTTTTCTCACCGTCACAGTCATTGTCTTTTGTATCACAAGTCTCTGTCGGAGCATCTTTGCATGGGTCGCATGAAGGTTCTTCTGTGCATGTTTCATAATTCATGCATGAATATATCAGATACTCGTCAACACCACCATTGCAATTATTGTCTTTCCCATCGCATATCTCCGTTGTAGGCGGGATCTCATTTTCGCAGGAACTCCATGATGAGCCGCTGCAGGTCTGTTCGCCTTTCCTGCATTCTCCTATGTCAGAGCCACAAGCCCGCTTGCTGCTGACTGGTGTACATGAACATGTTTCATCATTCTGGTTGTTGCAGTTATTGTCGTAACCATCACATGCTTCTATTGCTGCGGGGTTGGTTGCTGCGTCATTGTCATCGCAGTCTGATGGCAGCGCGGCGTAACCGGACACAGGGGTACAGCTCAATATTTTTACATTGCTAGTGCCATAATTGTCCATATCATGATCTCTATAATATTCATATTTTACACTGCATTGAGGATATGTGCCACAGGGGATATTTACTGGGCAAATCTTGATGCAATTTTCACAACCATACTCATTTGTAGCATTTTCGCATTCTTCACCATTTTCTAAAACACTATTTCCACATACAGAAGCGGTTATGCCGCTGCATTGTAGGTTACAATGAGAAGGCAATCCATTTGTTTGTCCTTCATCGCATATCTCCGAATTTGCCTTGACATAACCATCACCGCAGAATGCATTTTTACATGTGGAGAGACATAAATCATTATTATTTGAGTTTCCGTCATCACACTCTTCACCCGTATCCAAAATTGCGTTTCCGCACCCGGCGGATTCTAAATATTCGCAAGTGCATGTGTTTTGGCTGCAGGTGTCTGTAGTGTACTGGTTTCCATCATTGCAGTCTGAATTGACAGAACATGTGGCACCACAGCTTGACTTCACGCATTGGTATATAAACACATCCTGGACACAGCTGCATGTTGAACTGCAATCTCCAAGAGAATCCCTTGATCCTGTCTTTGTGCTAGTGCAAATAGAGGCAAGCTGGCTGCAATTAGTATTGTTGATAGTATTCGGTTTCTCACATGTCTCGTGGCCTTTCCAGACAAACATATCTCCGCAGAATGCCTTCTTGCAGGCCGTAGAGCATGAATCTGTATTATCCTCATTGCCATCATCGCATTCCTCATAGCCTGTTTTCAAATAGCCATCACCGCAGGAATTAATCTTACATGTCGTGAGACAATCGTCGGTGTTTAAATCATTTGCATCATCGCATTCCTCTTTCTCTTCAAGTATTTTATTCCCACAGTAAGTGTTAGGCCCGCTAATCTTAAATGACTCAAGGAATACATTTCTAAGCTCTCTTCTTATTTCCACAGAGTGGATTTTTGTGGCTAGCCCGTCGAACGCAAATTCTCGTTTGCAGTTTTTAGTTTCTGACGTGCTATATATCTTGCATGCATCATCGATGCAGATATAATACTCTCCAGGGTTAGTTGGGAAATTCCCTTGATAAATTAAGAGACTATTGCCGTAGAATGAAAATTCTATCTTGCCGTTATTTGACAGTAAGTATGTTTCTTGGCATGTTAGAAGGGTATAGTTCACCCATGTGCCTGTGCGTAGGATTTTAGGATTGGCTGTCTCGAATTCATACACCCCAGGCATAAGGAAATTGGTGTCTAAATCCGCAGCAAGAACAGAAGGGATGAGTGCAAATATAAGTAGGAACCTAAGGCAAGATTGCATTTTTACATACATTCCTTTAAGATATTTGAGAATGCTGGTTATAAGTTTTTCTGATTATTAGACTATTAATTATAATCTTCTCACTCTCTTATATATTATATCAACTCAACTATATTGAATATATGCAGCAGTCTTATAAACACAAATAATATCTCCTGATGTCATGTACATTGTCTTTGAAGGTACAGTCGGCACAGGGAAAAGCACCCAGGCAAGGCGCCTTGCGGAATTCTTAAAGTCAAGGGGAAAGGATGTCCTCCTGACCAGGGAACCTGGCGGAAGCGAGATTGCGGACTCTGTCAGGAAGCTTGTCCAGGGCACGAAATTCAGTGAGCACATGGAGCCGGTCTGCGAAGCTTATCTATACGCCGCCAGCCGCGCCCAGACCCTTAGGAAGGTTGTCATGCCTGCGCTTGACAAAGGCTTCATAGTCATTGCAGATAGATCCTATATCACAAGCATGGCATACCAGGGTTTCGCAAGAGGACTCACTTTTGAGAGGATACTCGAAATCAATGATCCTGCAGTCGTCATAAGGCCTGATGCAGTGCTCTACATGTCTCTGCCACCAAAAACAGGCCTTGAGAGGACACATGACCAGGCAGGGGACAAATTTGAACGCGAAGATGTCGCTTTTTTTGATAAGGTGCAGGAAGGCTACAGGCAACTGTCCTTGCGCAAGGATCTCTGCGGAGCATGGATAAACATTGATGCAACAGGCTCAAAAGACCAAGTATTCTCAAGGATCTACAAGGAACTTAGCGGGATCTTACGCCTTTGAGCACATTGCTTGGTTTTTTTGTGTTTGTCAGGCATCCGATGCAGTGGTTAGCCATGTCATGGCCAGTATCCATTGTGTACATATATAGGTCGCAATTGCCATGGAGGAAGAAGACGTTTGCATGGGGGCAGGAGTAGAACTTCTTCTTTGCAGCATGGAATATCTCTATATTCGCCTCAGTTCTTTCTAGCACTTCACCCATGGCAAGAGAGATATTGTTTTATGTTTTTAAATTCTGCTTTTATCATAACTACTTTTAAGTAATTATTTTTGATAATATTTATAAATAACAGATTTTCATATGCTGCTATGGCTTCTTCGGACCTAAACATCGAGCTACTGGGGTTCATAAGGCAGATCAGGGATACCTTTACCCAGCCCAGTACTGTTCCCTATGTAGCGTCACTACCGGACCTGGATCCGGCAGTATCTGCTGATATTAATCTTGCAAATGTCGTTAAGAGCATGTATTTCTACGCGCGCAACCATGACATAAGAGATGACGAGATAAACAGGTTCAACAGTCTTGTCTTTCCAGGAATTGCGGACATAGTATACAAAGCCAATATTCCAGGCATAACAAGGGCACTCATGGAAAGGACCTTTGACAGTGAGGAGAGAGGGTCGAACGATTATAAGGACCTTTTGTTTGAAAAGGCGATTCTGCTAGGTGATTCTGCAGCAGGCAGGCAGATTGTTTCTTACCTTGCTGCCGGAGTATCTAACAGCGACTATGGATATGGGTTCATTGATAAATATGATCCGTGCACGATTGCATGGGCAGAAGAAAGCATAATCTCTGGGTTATGCAATTACGGGAGATCATTAGAGGGTGTTGTGGCGCTCCAGGGTGCTTCAGAGAACAATGTCATGGCACATTTTGCTGTTTTTTTGGCATCCAAAAAAGAGGTTGCAGAGAAGGCGCTGTCCGCTGTTGTGGGCCACATCAATTCCAGGAGACATACACATGACGCAGCATATTTCCTGCCAAAAAGCCTTTTTGCTGCAGGGCTAGCAGGATATATCCCTTATGCCCAAAAAGAAATTGCCTTTGAAGGAATATTAAGTAAGTTCATAGAAGGGGTCTTTGATATAGGGCAGCCTGCCATGGCAGCAGGTTGCATCCGTGCCATGTCTAAGGCAGAGAGAGGATCTATCCTTGTAATGGATGCGGTTATCTGTTCAAAAGAATATGACCTTAAGGCTGTTGCAGAGATATATGCTGCAGATGGCAATGATTTATTCTATTATGAAGTCCTTAAAAAAAAAGTGTTTAATGAAGGATTATATGATCCGCAGATTGTTGCGTCATTGCTCTCTGGCGGTGTGCTGGGAAAAGACCAGTTCCATAGGACTATAGGAAAAAAAAAGCTAGATCCCGTGGACACAGGGACAATGGACAGGATAAATAGCCTGTTGTCTGCAGACAAAAAATTGGATGCGCATCACTATAAAGACTTATGCGACCATGTCAATATCTCTTTTAAATGCAATGCGGTCTATGATGCGCTAGCCGGAAAAGTCAGGGGATGGTAACCTTATCCCAAAGCTTAAATATCATATCCTAATTTTAAATCTCATGGCATCTGAGGAGATGATAAGGCATGTTGCCAGGGTCGCCAGGCTCAATCTTAGCGATGCTGAGGTAATTGAATTCCTCCCGCAGCTCTCTGAGATCATATCTGCATTCACGGAGATAAGCAAGGTCGATACTGCCGGCCTTGAACCTAGTTTCCAGCCAGTCGTCCTCACGCCGACACTCAGGGAAGATGTGCCTGGAAAATGCCTTTCAGAAAAAGAGGCACTCTCTAATACGCCTCATCGGAAGGAAGGCTATTTCAAGGGACCTAGCGCGCTTTAGTTATAGCTGAAACAACATCAGAATAGAATATTTTTGCTGCTTTAGAACCATATCTGGCAAACAAAGGTTCGCTTTCGATTATATGCTCTTTAGAGAGGTCGCCTTCCATTATCCTTCTTGAGACATAGTCCCCGATAACTCCTATTTGGTCCTCTCCCATGTTGTTCAGCATGTCAGACAGCCGGACAGTCCTTTTTTCGTTCAGGCCAGGATTCATGTATGTCAGTATTATAAATTCAGGCCTTGCGAACCGTATCCTCCTGCGGTCTATCTCTATATTGAAGGGTCTTGATATGTCCTCTTTCCTTATGGTGACCTTATGCACTTTAGAGTAAAACAGGCAGCATCTTTCTATATTTGGTGGGGTGAAATGGTAATGCCCATCTATCTGCTCATAGCTAAAGGATATTCCAAGTATCGGGTCTATATTCACATAGCTTACCACTTTTCCGCGGTTAAGGTTCCCTGACATTTCCGGAGTTATGTCGCTCACCGCGATATCAAGATCTGATATTGGCCAGGGAGTAGAGGCTCTTTTTTCCCTTTCTGGCATGTAAGGGGTGCAGCCAGCGCCGCCGATCACGACATAGCTAACCTTGATTCTGTCAAGGAAACCGGCAAGCGCCATCAGGTTCTCGAGCTTAGGCCTTTCCTGCTCAGAGATTAATCCTTCGCTGACAGCGGAGTCCACAGAGCTATATCTTTTGTATAAATTTACCATACTTCCCATCCCGGCACGTGCATGATATGTCCAGAGAAAAACCAAATGCTGAATTATAAATGGAGCGGCCTGTTTCTAGTAAATTATTTATAATATGACATTATATTGTCAATTATGACTTCAATCACCCAGACAATATGGAAGTGCATAGATGAGGATGTTGTGGCGAGAAGAGCTCTTGAGAAGGGCATTGCGGGCCATAAGTCTCTTGCATTATATTTGTTGAAAGAGTATAGGCTTGGCGCATCTATTGATGCAGTCATAAGCGCCATAAGGAGATATGACAGGGATACGCCGCTTGAATCCAGGTTCGCACAGGCAAGGAAAGTTATCCTGGGGTCTACCGACATACGCCTGATTTCAAATACGCTAATTCTCTCTGTCGAGAAGAATAAGAGAAACCAGGAACTCCTTGGGAAAGTATTCTCTAGCATAAGCTATGAGAAGGGCGAGCTTCTCCTGATAATACAGGGAGAGGAGACCCTTAAAGTTATAATAAATGAGAAAAATAAAGGTAAGATAACAGCACTTTTCGGAGACGGGGACATAGTCTCCATAGTGGACCACCTTGCACTGTTGACAGTAAACCTGACAAAGGATGCAGTAAAGACACCCGGGATAATAGCGGTCTTGTCAACAGAGCTGACAATAAATGACATCAACGTTATAGAGATGATGAGTTGCCTTCCTGAGATGATGTTCTTTGTGAAGCAGAAGGATGTCCTGAAGGCATATAAAATACTTTTTGACATGTGCAACCGCTAGCGCTAAATATAAAATAACGCCCTTATTTGATTATGAGTATGAAAAATAAGAAACAGCCGCAATATGCTTTCTTTGCCGTTATTCTCCTAATACTGCTGGCAGTAGCTATTGTGTTTTTTGGTGGTGGTGAAAAAATGAATACTGTTATGATAGAGACCTCGATGGGCAATATCAAGGTTGTGCTTGATGCGCAGAATGCTCCTGTATCTGTTGCGAATTTCTTATCCTATGTCGATTCAGGCTACTACAATGGCCTGATTTTCCATAGGATCATAGATGGTTTCATGATTCAGGGAGGAGGGTTTGACAGCCAGATGAACCAGAAGCCTGTAAACCAGCCGATAAAGAATGAGGCGGGAAATGGTCTCAGGAATGAGAAATATACCTTGGCGATGGCACGCACAAGTATAGTTGATAGTGCTACCTCCCAGTTCTTCATAAACACAGAGGACAATGCGTTCCTTGACCATACAGACAACAGTCCAAGGGGATATGGCTATGCAGTCTTCGGCAAGGTCACCTCTGGTTTTGAGGTGGTTGACAGGATTTCTCAGGTGAAGACGCATACAGTTGGACAGTATGAGAACGTTCCAGTGACGCCGGTGACTATCTTGAAAGTGTATAGGATATGACCCAGAAGGAGACATCTCATCAGGACATGGATTTTTCCGAGGCTGCAAGAGAGGCAGAGCTGATCAATCAGGACTACCAC
>JAAXVZ010000040.1 GCA_013335235.1 Nanobdellota archaeon
ATTCAGGCACTGTCGAAAGCAAGTGGAGCTTCGAATCTCTGCCTGAATTTTTCTGGAAGATGGTAAAACTGAGATTTAATCTAAAACCGGCAATTGCCAATTCCTAGACAGTTTTTACTCGCCACAGGCAGATATATTTATAAATTCACCATTTTTTCTAGGTACTATGATTATCCCTATAAGATGCTGGTCATGTGGTAAGCCTGTCGGTCACCTTTGGGAGGATTTCCTCGCCAAGACAAACAACAGGACAAAGAATGTCAAGGAGACACTGGACGAGCTAGGTTTAGAGAGATACTGCTGCAGAGCTCAGTTCATGGGCCATGTCGACCTCTTGGAGACGACATCTGCATTCAAGAAATTCTGACTTTTATTCTAATTTTCAATGTTTCTCATTAATATCCTGCATTAGGTTTAAATATACTTACTTTTAAGTGGTAATTTAAATGGTGCTAGAAGACAGGCTTGAGGAAATTATCACTTCAACAGATCTTGATGCACTTAAGTCTAATCTGAATCCTATTTTTCCACCTGGTCTCTCAATGAAGGATTTTATCCGATTGCTGGGTGAAGAGATCAAGGCGATGAATATCGACTATGCAGTACCTGAAGATGGTTCTGTGTTTGGAGAAACAGGTTTGCCTGGCACAAAGCTGGTTTGCGGCAACCAGACAATCTATGTGCATGGGCTAGTCCATCCGGGAGGCGGCATCCTCGAGAGACACAAGTTCTCGAAATCAAGGTACTTCTCTTATGTCCAGGATTGGATAATGCAGACAGACAACACGTTTAAGGGAACTGCAGTTGTGCTAGAAGAAGGGTTGAAGAATACATTCAAATCGCCGAAAGGCTATGCGCCGCAGCATTTCCAAGTGCTTTTCGATATCTATGGAAACCTGACTCTTACAAATATATTGAAGACAAAGGCACAGCTTTTCCTGCATAGTAAGAAAGATGCCATGGCAGATTCTGTCCTTTTTGGAGGGATAGATGACCTTATAGTCCTAAGGAAGCATTTCAACAAGGCAATCAGACCATTATACGACTTAGCTACAGAATTTAGGTTCAGGGAAGTAGGATTACCGCCTTACGTAGTTATTGGCGGCGGAATTTCTCTCTATCTTGCAGGCAGGGCCTACTCGCAGAACATAGAAGCGTCAACTGTCCACTATGTGACAGGATACATACACGAAGCGCAGATACTAGGTTCCTATGAATGCGATGGACCAAGATTCCCTGCATGTGGCGGCATAGCAAAATCCACTGTTGAGGAACGAAGGGATCGCCTCATAAAACATATGGCAAAAAAATCAGTGGACCTATACAAAAAAACTAAGCTTTCCTGATATACAACGTGTATAACCCCTCTTTCGGCTCTTTCATCCCTATGTACTCATTCTTTGTGGATTGGCACCAGGCAGGTATATCGCTCTCGACGCCTATATCGGTCGCCAGAATCTCTAGTGTCTGGCCAGGTTGCATTGTCTTCATCTGTTTTCCTAGCTTCACAATCGGCATTGGGCACAGCAGCCCTTTGCAGTCAAGTGTTGCGTCTGCCTTATAATCAATTGTCAAGTAATCAACCATTTTTTTCACCTATATGAACAGCGTGATATCTGCGGAAGCAGCGCTCATCAGATATGTTGCCACACCTACATAGTTCTGTACCCTTGGATCAAAATCCTTGCCTTTTTCCATCCCGAAGATGCTCATAGCAAGAGTGCATGCCTGGATGTTCACTCCAGACTCATATGCTAAATCAATCTGTTCATCTAATCCCGCAATATTGTTCTCTTTCATGAGCCTTGTTATCATAGTCTTCCCAAGCCCGAACATGTGCAAGCTCGATAGCTTTGCTCCCTCTGGACCTCCGGGAAGCATGTAGTGCAATGCGCTGTTCATCGCATTTGTCCCTGCAGGTCTTGCACCGTGTTTCTGCAGAGTCTTCAGCCCCCAGAAAGTGAAGTACATATCGACGTCCATCTCCATCGCCCTTGCACCATTCGCTATTATGAACGCTGGAAGGACGCGATCATACTCTCCGCTCCACACGACCAATGAGACTTTCTTTGCCCTCTCCTGGTCTGCCTTGTACTGGTCAAGGAGCGCTACATACTTAGGGATATTGTCAAGGCCGCCGAATGCGGCTTTCATCTTCTCAAGCTCAGCTGCTAGTGTCTCAAGATCTCCTGTCATTTTTTACCTCATAGATATTTTGCATAATTGCCTAGGTACTTGAATGCGTCATCCGGCGAGATGACGACACCAAGCCCTGAATTTATCTTTGCTATCTCTCTTGCTGCATACAGAATCGCGCCTGTTGTCGGGCCGACCAATATCCCTGTCTTCCTCGCAAGCTCTATACCTGTGTGATACGCTGCATCATCTTCGACAGGTATCACCTCATCAACCAAGGACTTGTCGAGTATCTTCGGTACATACTGTGCAGGAAGGCCAGTTATCCTCTTCATGCCCGGAAGGTTATGGTCTGGCCGAGTCGGCTCTATCGCTATTATCTTGATATCAGGGTTCTGCTCTTTCAAATAGCGGCCGACACCTGTGAGTGTCCCGCCAGTTCCAAAGCCAGCGAAGAAATAATTTATCTTGCCTTCTGTCTGCTTCCAGATCTCAGGGCCAGTTCCCATGTAATGGGCCATCACATTCCACTCGTTCTCATATTGATTTGGGGAGACATACTTTCCGGCATAAGCCGGGCTTGTGACAAGGCCGTTGACAAGGCCGCGGGCGCCTTCATTAGGATAGACCGGACAGAGATTATCATCTGCCTCCCAAAGTTCCTGGACGCCGAGCAGCCTGAGGAGCATCTTCTTCTCCTCTGGAACTCTTTCAGGGACAGCGATCTCGACAGGGATGCCTAGTGAGTTGCATAACGCAGCCAACGCAAGCCCAGTATTGCCAGATGAAGGCTCTACTAATGTCTGCCCTTCCTTTATGTCAAGATGCTGTATCATCGACAGCGCCACCCTGTCTTTTATGGAACCAAGCGGGTTGACTCTCTCGAGTTTCACATATAGGCTGAAGTCCGGGCTAGGGTTGAACCTGGGCCCGACATTGACCATTGGCGTCGGCTCGTCTATGTTTCCTATCATCTCAGCTATGCTGTTATATACTCTGTTTACTATTCTCCATCACCTTTCCAGAATGAATCTTAGAATGTTAGCATGATGCCAACAAAAATATGAGTGCTAATTGTCAATGAGAGTTGCTGCTAGCAACAGAAACAACAAAGCCAGGTTGAAGACCTTGATTGCATTGGGAGAAAGATGCAAGTGGTATTCTTAAATATATTGCTTAACTGCTCATTCCCTCACAACGCAACGAAGAGGGCATTCTATCAATAATTTCTAGACTCAATGCGTGCTGCGGAGCTTACTTTCTTAGATAACTTTATATATAATTGATGAGGGACGACAAATATGATTACTGCGTATGTAGATATGCAAGAGGAAAAGGTTTGGGATTTCATGCTAGACCTTGGTCAGAATCAGAAGTTTAGGGAAATTCCAAAAGTAAGGTATGATTATCCAAACAAGGAGATATCTATTTCAGAAGAGGTTCTGGTTTTTGGAACGCTCCTCGAGCAAAGATTATCTGGTGGAGATTATGATAAGATTCATGAGCTGATGAGTCAATTTCGACTCTATACAGAGGTCACTGATTCAAGATTCGGGAAGGTTGTGTGGATTGAAAGATATGAGGGAAACGATGTTGATATCCCTCGGGTTCTTGTGCCGACAATGAAACAAGTCTTGTTTGTGAATGGATTTTATACGGACACAGAAGAAAGATTTTTGCCAGATTATAACGGCAGTGAAACAGCTTTGCCATGGTTCAGGATAGTTGATAGGCCTGTTTCTGGTATTTCTTCTGAGACACTGAAAGACAAAATAAAGTCATTTATCCCACATGCTGTTGAAGAATTGAAAAATATGGAAGATACAGAAGCAGTGGAAAGGACTGCTGCAAAAAAAAATTTTCAGACTTCTCAAACGAATCTTTCAGGTGGAATCACGTTTAATATATACCATGGAGAGATAAAGCCGTATATTGCACCAAATTTACTTCGATAGCTAACCTAGAAAATTTATTTTTTTTATAATGATACTCGGCTGCATCTCCTTGATATATACATAGTCCTGGTGCCATACATTCTCTTTTTTCCGGAATGAAGACGGGCTGGTTGTCCCGCCGAGATGCTCTGACCTGCCCAGCGCTATATGAAGCCCGAGCTTCTCATCAAGGAGCGTTCTGCCGCACGGCTTTATCCCGAAGTCAGAGAGGACGCCAAAAGCAAGCTCAGCTATGTTCCCGACAGCAGGATCTTCTTTTATTTTATCCATCAATTCATCTGGAAATAGAGAAGAGACAATCTTATTCTGCTCTACCTTGAATATGTTCACTTTCCCCTCCCTTTCAATCGGAAGATAGCCTTCTGTCTTACTGTCTTCTTCATTCGGGACTATGAACGCTTCCCCGCTTGGAAGATTGATGACACACCCTTTCTCTGTGCAGACACCGTCATCTTTTTTTGGCACCCTGTTTCTCAGGTCAAAATGCATGAAATACTCTTTCTGGAGAGCTTGGAACACAATGTCTACTGACTTTGATTTTTTCAGCCGCTCATACTTCTCGCTGACTTTTTTTCCTAACAAATCGTAATCTACCTCTAAGGCAGCCAGCATCTTTTCCGAGAACCCAGGCATCGAAGCTGCACGTATTCCGTATTTTTTCCCGAAGGCTTTTAATGGTGCTGTTGCAGAATATTCTGTCAGGGCTATGACAACTGTGCTGTCTTTCATTACATCTTCTATTGCTGCAGGTTGCCCATCTAGGAATATCGTCAATGGAAGGTCTGCATTGTTTGCGCCTGTGGCCCTATATGTGCCTAATCTGGTGAAGCAAATCTTGCTAAGGTCTGTCCTGAGGAGGTCGGCAAACCCGATCCTCCAAATCCATGTGCTGCCCATATCATCTGCAGCATCGTATAGTATCAATACCCTGTCTTTGCTTTCCAGCTTGAATATCTTCGTTAGATCCATAGCTTCAATTTCTGTTGAACTTTAGTTAAATATTTATATCTTAATCATGAAATGTATTATTTGGTGAAATCATGAAAATAAGAACATTTAGTATTTTCTTACTAGTTTTGCTTGGCATATCTGCTGTCTTTGGAGCAGATGGCTCTGGTGTCACATCAGATAAGATGGTAGCAAGATACTGCACAGATGATGTGTTGGAGTGCCCTGACGGAAGCTATGTCGGAAGGATTGCCCCATCATGTGAGTTTGCGCCGTGCCCTGATGAGCCAGTAGCCTGTACAATGGATGCTATGGAATGCCCTGACGGAAGCTATGTCGGGAGAATTGGCCCGGATTGTGAGTTTGCTCCATGTCCTGAAGAGCAATGTGCGACCTATGTTGTTGGAGGCGAGAAAGTAGAGGCCTGCGCAGTATGCGGGAATGCTGTATGCGAAGAATTTGAAGAATGCACCTCCTCTAGCTGCACTAGCAGCGGCGCGTGCACAAAAGATTGCGGCCACCTATACTGCCCATCAGATTGTGAAGTACAGGTAGGTTGCCCTGAAGACGCAATGGAATGTCCTGACGGCAGTTATGTTATTAGAGTCGGCCCGGACTGCGAATTTGAGAAATGCCCTGTTGGCATGGCAAACCCTGCGTCAGTCTACTGCGTGAAGAGAGGAGGGTCACTGGAGATAATAGATGAGCCAGAGGGACAGGTTGGCTACTGCACATTGCCTGATGGAACAGTCTGTGAAGAATGGGCTTATTTCAGGGGAGAATGCGGCTCTTCAGAAGGTCCTATCTGCGGAAACGGGATATGTGAAGAAGGTGAAGGGAGTTCAGGACAAGATTGCAAGCTAGGCTATGATTGTGAAGCAATGTATAGGGGGACATGCCCTGAAGACTGCGGCATGGGAATAGTCACAATTGAAATCCCTTCAAAATTCAGCCTTACGCTTGGCCAGTCTGCCAGGATAGGTGTCTATCATATGACGCTGACTTCTGTCATGCAATCTGACCAGATGGTGTGCCAGTCCCTGAACTGCCCCAAGCCAAAACAGATGGCTGTATTAACATTGAGCATAAAGAGGCCTTACCTAAGAGGAGCAGAAGCAGGGAATGAAGGGGTGCAAGAGACTGTTGAGGTGTCTGAACCAGGCTCCTCAGGTTCTGCAGGAGAAATGTCAAAACCGACAGTAGGCATTAGGAGAGAGGATGCATTGCCACCCACAAACATAAGGGCAATAGACCCAGAGAGGAAAGTCCTTTCAGTCGGAGAGTCTTTTGTATATGGCGGTGCAAAGATAACTCTTGCAGGAGTTAGCGGCAATGAGGCGCGCTTCACTGCTGAAAAGTCAGCATGCGACTGCACAAAGGAAAAATGCGCAGAATGCACTGCAGAGGCACCAATATGCAGGATAGATACAGGTGTGCAAGGCTGGTACCTTGGCGATGAACTGATCTCAAAGGCAAATTGCATCTGCACAGCAATCTGCAAGCTGGAAGGGACAAGATCAGAAGGGTTCTACAGCTCATGCGATGGCAGCCTTATAAAATACGAGCAATGCAAGTTCACCAGGCGATACTGGGAAGATGTAAAAGTGAAGCCTATTGAGGGCGGCGGATACCAGGTGACTTCAAATGCAACAGCAACTTCTCTCCGAAGGGTCTTTGTCGAGAACGGGGTTGTGACTGTCGAAACAGATAACGGAACAGCAGAGATAAAATTCCTGCCTGAGGAGGCAGCTGCAATAGCCAGGGAAAACAAGAGATTTGTCGAGATAAGGAAGATCGAGATCGATACAAAGGATGGTGTCCCTGTCTATAAGGTCAGAGGCACAGTCGACAGCAGGTTCCTCTGGATATTCCCAATCACCAGGGAAGAGGATGTGACTGTGAACGCCCAGACAAGCGAAGTCATCAACTGAGATTTTTAGGTACTTTTTTATATTTGTTATCATTTATAAATAGTATGGACTCTAAGATACTTTTCCTGGGAACTGGCGGAGACATATTTGTTGTAGGGAAGCAGCTCAGGAGTGCGGGCGGGATAATAATCTGCCATGAGGGACTCCAGTTTCATATAGATCCAGGCCCTGGGACACTTGCAAGCGCAAAATCCCTTGGCATCAATCTCAGGGAGAACACTGCTGTATTTGTGACCAAGAACGAGCTTCTGAGGGCAAATGACATAAATGCAGTCATAGCGACCATGACTCATGAGGGGCTTGACAAGACAGGTGTATTGGTATGCCCGCCGAGCCTTCTTTCCCAAAAAGGAGAGAAAGACCCCTTCCTGAACAAGTTCTATGCAGGATGCATAGAAAAGATAATGAGCACTGAGCTTACAAGCAAGCTAGGCATAGGATCAGTAGATGCTGAGCTCTTGAGACAGGGAGATGAATTCTCAGTCAAGTTCACAACCCCAATCTTCTCTCTCGGGATTATCCCGGATGCTGATTATCGGGAGGAGATGGTTGAATTCTTTGCAGATGTAGACATCCTGATACTGTCGGTTCCTGACCCAAGGATCATAAAGAGAGACGGACATATGAATAGCGAGACTGCAGAGAGCCTGATATCAAAGATAAAGCCACAGATAGCTGTCATAACAGGCTTTGGGATAAAGATGATGCAGTCTGACCCGCTATATGAGGCCAGGGAGATGCAGAGGAATACCGGTATTCAGGTCATCAGCGCAAAGGAAGGGATGTCGCTGAACCCGATTTCTTTCATCACAGCAACCCGGAACCGCTAGTATTTATAATATAGTCCGAATTTCTTTCATTAATGCGGCACGACAAGAGCCCGATTAAGGACATTGCAAGAGGAGAGATAGACAATTTGTTCCTTGAGGCAGAAAAGCGGAAAAACACAAGGAAAGACCTCTCAGATAGCTATGTCCTCTTAGCGAACAAGATTGCCACAAGGTGCAAGGTGAAGATACCTAGCACGCTAAAATATAGGTTCTGCAAGAATTGCAAGGCGTATTTTGTCTTTGGAAAGAATGTCAGGATAAGGATGTGCGAAGGCAAGCTTGTCGTTTCCTGTTTGGAGTGCAAGCATATACGGCGGATGCCGGTTCATGGAGACAATATGAATGTTTCTTTATAAATTAAAAAAATGGCTTATAGGAACGCCGCTTCCCAATTGGGAACATAAGCATCAGAGGCTTTCCAATAAAGTTGGGTTAGCAGTATTCTCATCAGACGCTATGTCTTCTGTAGCTTATTCGACAGAGGAAATCGCTTTGATTTTAGTAACTGCAGGGACGGCTGCATTATATTATACCTTGCCTATCACTTTGATAATTCTCGGATTATTATGGGTCCTTATATTCTCGTATCGACAGACGATCGAGGCTTATCCAAAAGGCGCAGGATCATATACTGTTGCAATGGAAAACCTGGGCGTCACTCCTGGGCTTGCAGCTGCGAGTTCACTATTGCTTGATTATATCCTTACAGTCTCAGTAAGTGTCGCAGCAGGAATTGCTGCGTTGACTTCAGCTTTTCCTGCATTATATCCTTATAGGGTCATACTTGGAGTAACTGTAGTCGGCTTCATCACGCTGATGAATCTCAAAGGCGTAAAAGAATCTGGCACGTTCTTCTCTGTCCCGACATATATTTTCATAGGAAGCTTTATCGCGATGATAGGCATAGGGTTCTATAGATTTTTCACAGGCACGCTTCACCCGACAGTCATCCAAGCGCAGGTGCAGGGTATAGCAGATGTCTCGCTATTTTTGCTGCTAAGAGCTTTTTCAAGCGGATGCACGGCATTGACAGGTGTGGAAGCAATCTCAAATGGTGTCTTAGCATTCAGG
>JAAXVZ010000243.1:0-1919 GCA_013335235.1 Nanobdellota archaeon
CCAATACTCTATATCCGGCTTTGCCGCAAGGTTGCTATGGATATCATGCTTCAGGAAATATGCTGGTGTCCCGTTTGAGATGTTCAGGGTCCCGCCTCCATAATATACCTTGAGCTGCATTGTGTCAATGCCGCCAAAGTAGCCAAGGTCCTGACTGTATTCCCTATAGGCTGTAGGAGTTGTCTTGTCCTTGAAGAAGAACGCGCCGCCGACAACAAGGAGGACAAATACTGCAAGCGGAAACCAGCCTTTCCTAAATATCATGGATATGCCGACAAGTATGACGCCGACTGGCCAGAAGGTCTTGAAGCTCTCCCATAGCTCGAAATTGATGTAGCCGAAATACTTCAGCAGGAGCAGGGCGCCTATTGATATGAGTATCAGCGCGAGGATAGGTTTTGATTTCCCGTGGCCTTTGAATACTGCTCCAAGCCCAAGGAGGACCAGGACAACAGGCCAGACAAGCGAGAATGTGAACCAGGGGAAGACGTTCATATTCTGCAGCAGAAGCCCTGCTCCGAGGACTATTATTATAAGCCCAAAAATGATGTTTCCGAATATCTTCCTTTTCGGTTTAGTCTCTGCTGTCATTTTATCTCCCTCACCATTATGAAAAAGCCGACTATGATTATCACTATAGGGATCAGGAATTTCATCTGTATCCAAGGCCATACCTGGTCCATTAGCAGGATGACGCCAAGCCCGACGATGAATGCGCCGAAGAGCATTGTCCTGTCTTCCTTATATACCCGCTCTCCGCCAGGAGTCTCAGGGACTATCACCCAGGCTATTATGTAAAATAAGATGCCGATGCCAGTGAACATCATGAATAAGAAGATGAGACGGATAAGCACTGGATCAACCTTGAAATAGTTGGCAAGGCCTCCGCAGACTCCTGCGAGGACCCTCTCTTTAGACCTATAGAGCTTTTCCATTTTCTATTTTTCCGGCACTATTACCGCGGCGATTATGTAAGCGAGGATTCCTGTCCCGCCTGCGAGGATGAACAATACCCAGAGCAGCCTGACGATCGTCGGGTCGACATTGAAGTATTCGGCGATTCCGCCGCATACGCCAAACAGCATCCTTTCCTTTCTTGAGCGATAAAGCCTTTTCACTTCTGGTTCTTTCTTCATATATATATTTAGGAGGGACTTATTTAATATCTTTTCGGCTGGAAGAGAGGTTATGAAGGAGAGAGCAGCAGCAAAAGAGTGAGGTTCTTCAATTATGGCTTCCTAAATGAAAGAGGGTTGCCTCCTACGGAGACGTCATTTCTGTGGTAAATAATGAGAACCGAACCTGCTGCTGCGGTTGAGAAAAACTAGTCTCAATAGCTTTGAAATTAGGAACTAGCCAGATAGCAGGAAGTTATGCAATAAATAAATAGAATAGGTAAGGAGCAATCCGATAAAAACAGCAAGTGCAAGCCTGAATAATCTCATGGATTTTTGTTTACTCAATGTGCGCTTATTTTCTGAAGAAGTGAATCTTATGGAAGACTGAATCGTATGGATTATGCTTCCCAATAAGATAAAGATGAAAGCAAAAAAAGTAAATTTGTTGGCTAGGTCACCTGTGTTCCAAGATAAAGAATAGGTAAAAGTGAAAACCAGGAAACTTAAGAAAAGAATAGTATTCAATGGAATACCAAACCAGATTAAGTTTTCTTTATCTATTGGAAGTTTCACATAGTAGGAAACGCCATTAATATCTAAAAACGTTACTACAATTAAGGTTCAGGGCAACTCATCTAGTTTCATCCTAGCCAAGTTCTTCTTTTTCAGGTTGAAAACCCCATTTGGCGCATAGACAAAAGCCGCTGCCAGCCTGTCTTTTGGTTCATATTTGAACAAGCTATATCCTGCTTCAAGGAATCCTTTTACTAGATCAAGCGCGCTGCACTCTGCATAATATTT
>JAAXVZ010000243.1:1929-2498 GCA_013335235.1 Nanobdellota archaeon
ATCAGCCGAATAAGACCATAGATAGCTATCACGCATCTCTTCTAGCCTCGGTGAGTCAGGCTGATAGATCATCTTATTTTCATGCAGGATGAATGAACCCTGTATCTTGCCTGTCGGGTCAGAGATATATGGCAGCAGGTGCTGTTCGTTATATCCAAAAATAGGACTACGAGTTTCAGACCAGGAAGCCATGTCTAATCCCGGTTGCACCTGGTACAGGCACACGATGAAAGATTCTCTCATCTGTTCCTTAAGAAAAGGTATCAATTCTGCCTCTAATGGTGTAGAGATCACACCAGCCAGGACATGCAAGAGGTTAGATAGAGTCATTAGAAAATATGTTTTGAAGTTATATATAAATCAGCATATAATTACAAAAAAACAATTATGGAAGCCTCTTCACCATCTCCCACTTATCCGGCAATCCATCGCACTTCCAGAACTCTAAGTGCGGCATGAAAGTGAGGTCTATCTTACCTATGCTTTTTGCCATCCTCTCCTTCTCAAGTATGGACAAGTGGCCGTAAGCCAGGCTCAGGTGCGGCATGAACTCAGGATCTGCCTCTCTC
>JAAXVZ010000244.1 GCA_013335235.1 Nanobdellota archaeon
ATTCTGACAAACCAGGCTCGATGATATTCTACACCATATTCATGCCGCTGGCATGGCTCCTGAAAGCAATTGAACTGCCGGTTGCAGTTTTGCTGAGAAGGAAAGTGGGCCATAGGGAGAGCCTGCATACGGTAATTGGATTAACAGTCACTTCATTTATTACAGCCATGCTGGCTTTCACAGTCCACAGCAGCATCGAGACAATCGCCCTGCCTGCAATACCATTATATTTTCTCGCAGCAATGGCAGGCCAATTCATGCATTTATTGTGCGACTTTCACTTTTCCTTCAGCTAGCATAACGAATCCTGCTCCATAGAACATCTTCTGGACAAGAGTGTGAAAATCCTCTCGTCCTGAAAGATACGCGTCAAAGTCCCTGCCTATTGCAAGCTCAGTACCGTATCTTGTCTCATTGACTATTTTTTGGGTATAATCGACAGTCCTTACATTCTTTACTTCAGGCTCATCATATAGCGGAAGCTCTTCATACATAATCGCCTCTGCAAATCTAGTCTTGAGAACCTTGAGCGCGACTTCCCTGTTATAGGCATGGCTCCTCTGGGCAGACAATGCGCTGACTGTGTGAACTTTGCTGTCACGGCCATGCCAGGTATAAGTCAGCCTCACTGCATTTGCTGACGTGTCTCCACCCCCGCCGCCGGAACTGCCCATTGATTTGAGCTGTTCCTCTATGACACCTGTCTCATCAAACACAGGTGGCGTGATGTCAAAGAAAGGCTTTACAGTCACGTCAACATAGCTTGTGCTTTTCAGGCCATTTGATCCAAGGTTTATCATCTTATGTATGCCGTGCTCTGAGACAAAGGTCCGGTATGCAGCCGGACTTTCCAGCTTTATCTCTACCCTGCCATTCTCCTGGTCTGCGACAGCCGGCATATTGAGGTTTGTCGCGAGTTTAACATATCGTTCAGTCATGTCTGCAAGAAGCTCAATATTATGCTGCCCGGTTCCTCTTGAGACAAGTGTCAGCACCGCCGGATAATTAATAACTGACTGCTGCCTCATTTCCGTGACTACGACTGCGCAATGGTTTATATACTCCATTGTCAAGGCATGTGCTGTTGCATGATCTTCCTTTTTTGTTGATGAATCTGTAAGTATCTCCATTATGTCTTCATAGTCTGCTCTCACTTGCGAAGCGATAGTATCAAGCCTGCGATTGAGGTTGTAGAACATCCAATCATGCTTATCCATCCCTATGAAACCGGATGTGGCATAGCCTGCCATCCGCTTCCCTGTCTCTGATCCAAAATAAGCTGAGTTGACTGCCTCGTAAGCCAGGTTCACCGCTTTTATGTGTGCCTCAAGATCCATCTCAAGACCAAAAAACAGGTTGCTTAAATAATTTACTTAATAGTGATAACACCAGCACACGATCTTTGTAAAAGAGATAAACAATATGTTTAAGTGAGATAAAACAAGATATAAGATAAAGAATGGAAAAAAGCGTTACTTGCTCTTATCTTTCTTCTCCCTAAGCGACAATGTAGGCGGGTTCTTGCTATATCTCAGGAAAGAACTGATCTTCGCATCATTCTCCTGCTGCATCTTATGCGCTTCAGGTGTGAATTCAGGCATGGTAAAATTGCTCTTTGTGGATTTTTCCTTTCTGAACTTAGCATATCGCTCTTTTTTTGCGCTTTTCTTCTTTGTATCTTTATTCTTTTTGGACATAGCAAATGCAATATTTGCCTACCTTTATAAAAGTTATGAGGTAAGGGATAAATAACTAGGCAGGCATTTGCCAAGATTAGGAAATTTCTACAATAGCGCCAAGGAGGAACTCTTTCAAATGCCTTCCAATAGCCTCGGGCCTAGCACTTTTAACAGGCTGCCATGTTCAACAATGTCTAATGGTGCACACATAGCACCAATATTCCTTGGGGGATTTGGATGCTCACCTTCAAAAATCCCTAACACAGCATAATTAATTCCCTCTTCATATACATGCCAAGCACGGGCATATCTGGCAGGGGAATGATACTGCAGAAAAAAGCTGCCATTGCAATCTAATTCAATCTTATCCTGCCTTAAGAAGCTGTCCCATGTGACCTGGCTTGCTAAGTCTGGAATGGTCTTTCTCACGATAGAGTCATTTTTTTCAGGCAGCTGGAACAACCCATATGGCCTAATACCCTTTTCAAAAAGTATACTTCTGTTAAACGCTGCAGAATCATAGGATCTGTTGCCATCTTCAACCCTATAAGGACGCTCGCTATAGAATGACAAAGGAATGCACCCATAAAAAAAGAAGCCCTTGTTCGAATCAAATCTTGAAAAGGCTTTCTGTGACGTGAATACATCCTCTATAAATCTTCCTTTTGGCTGGCTGAGCAGCAGGTGTTCATATTTATCAATCAGCTCGTTAATATCTATCTGGACAGGAAGATTTACGATAGGCAATGGTGAAAGCCCGGATTCTTTATTAAAAAAATAGAGACAATAATTTTTGTTTTTC
>JAAXVZ010000245.1 GCA_013335235.1 Nanobdellota archaeon
CCCAGAGAAACCAACTACCTTGCCACTGAGGCTGCCAATCCAGGATGTATATAACATCACAGGTATCGGCGTAGTTCCAGTTGGAAGAGTAGAGACAGGCGTCATGAAGCCAAAGGATAAGATCACAGTGGTTCCAGGAAGGGAAGGAAAAGGAGTCAACGGCGAAGTCAAGACAATCGAAATGCACCACGAGCAGCTAGATAGGGCTGAGCCAGGTGACAACATCGGATTCTCTGTCGGCGGTATCGGCAAGAAGGATATTGCAAGAGGAGATGTCTTGGGACACCCAGATTCAGTCCCTACTGTTGCACAGGAGTTCACTGCACACATGATCGTCTTGAACCACCCAACTGTCATAACTGTAGGATACACACCTGTATTCCACATCCACACAGCACAGGTAGCATGCCAGATCACAGAGATCACAAGGAAGATCGATCCAAGAAGCGGCGCAACTATTGCAGAGAAGCCAGACTTCATCAAGAACGGGGACGCAGCAATCGTGAAGATCAAGCCGACCCAGCCACTTGTGATTGAGAGACAAAAAGAGATACCCCAGATGTCAAGGTTTGCCATCAGGGACTCAGGAACAACAGTTGCAGCAGGAATGTGCATCGACCTAGTTCCAAAGGACCTATCTAAAAAATAGGCATTTTATTTTTTTATTCATGGCAAACTAAAAATTGCCATGGGGCAAAAATATCGAGGTCAAAAAAATGCAAAAAGCAAGAATCAAGCTCGCAAGTATGGAGATCGACAAGATCAATCAGGTTTGCGCAAGCATAAAAGAGATAGCTGACAAGACCGGTGTCGAGATGAAGGGACCGATTCCGCTTCCTACAAAGAAGCTCAAAGTGACTACAAGGAAGTCACCAGATGGAGAAGGAACCGAGACATGGGAAAGATATGAGATGAGAGTCCATAAGAGGCTTATTGACCTTGGTATCGACGAAAGGGCGCTCAGGCTTGTGATGAGAGTACCCATACCCGAAGGCTTGAACATCGAGATAGAGATGATTGACGCATAGTTTAAATATTACTTTCTTATCCTTTTTTCAAATTGCTAACTGTCCCTTACGTTGTCATGAGTGGTGATCTCTTTATCGGGTCAATAGAGCCCAATGGGAAATTATGTTCGCCTATGGTGGATTATCTCCTTTCAGACCTGCGACCCCATATAACCCAGCTCAGCCAAGAGCATTTCCATGGACTCGCTGCGGATCTTGATGGGATCTTTGTCAAAAGATTTGATGTGTACATGCCTACAACGGCATACAAGCCTTACTTGCATGAGGATGAGCAGGTCATGGCCTTCGCGCCTATCTTGAATGCTTTCTATGGTAGGGATGATAGCTGGGTTAGGAGAGTCCAGAAAAAGGGGCTGCTATTCTATTCTCATGGCAACAGCCAGTCAGGCAAGGTGGAATTGACAAGCGTTTCCATCGGTTATCCAACACCACTTACCTATTGGGTCGAGCTTTTCTACCAGGAAAGATATAAGCCCGAGGGCTCGGTTCCATTGAACGCATATCTCCAGAAAAAGAATGACACAACAATCCAGCTTGAATCAGCAGTTGATTTTGGGAGAATAAATAAGCAGAGGCTCCAGGTCTTTGAAGAGTTCTTAGATAAACTAGATAAAACAGGCAAGCCTGATAAGGATGGCAAGCCAGATGCCTAGTTGACTTCAACTCACATTGAATGCAACGTTACATATATTAGGCACATATGATTTATTCTTGTTGGTGATATTAATGAAAAAGTACTTTGCAATATTTTTCTTGCTCTTGCTCGTCTCAGCATGCACTGAGGAGCAGGTCAAGCCAGGAGTTGACACAACGCCAGACACAGATCTGGCAACAGACCTGTCCTTGCAGTCCGGATCAGGAGAGATGAAGAAATTCTCTTCTGCTGAAGAAGTATCAGCTTTCCTGCAGAAGAACGCTGCTGCCTCAGGGAATAATTATGGATATGATGGACGCAGTTTTGGAGGAGTTGATATGGCACTTGCAGAATCCAGCAAGTCCTCTATGGTTCCTTCAGCAGGCATGGCACAGGATGATGGTGCAAGCGACTATTCTACTACAAACATACAGGTCGAAGGCGTTGATGAGCCGGATTTCATCAAGAATGACGGCAAATACATCTACACATTGTCAAACAGCCAGCTTGTGATCGTGAAAGCATATCCCGCAACAGCTGCAGAGATATTGTCAAAGACAGAGATTGAAGGCTATCCAACAGAGATGTTCCTTTCAGGGGATAAGGTAATAATCTTTGTCACAAGGGGAGACGAGGAGCTTGGCTTCGAGACATATGACGCAATCCCAAGGCAGATCTACAGGCAGAAAGCACACATCCTGATATATGATGTATCAAATAAGGATGACCCAGAGCTGGTTGAGGATATTGATGCAAAAGGCTATTATGTTGCAGCAAGGATTATAGGAGACCATGTATACATAGTCTC
>JAAXVZ010000246.1 GCA_013335235.1 Nanobdellota archaeon
TTTGAAAGATATTTTTATTAATCAAGGACATATCTTCAATACATGCAACTCTCATATTCTATTGATATTGCGTACATGAATACACTGCAATCAATATTGCCTTCAGCAGGGTTCTATGTCAGGGATAATAATATATTGCCTGTGTCAAACACACGTGGGCTAGAGGCATTAGCTACACTGACACCTACGGGGAACAGAGTAACGATAGATTTCATCTCTATGGAAGACTCACATGTCTTGGCATACCAGAGGCACCTTGTGCATTATATTTCGGCACTGCCGGACCAATCTTGGATAGCGTATGATTTCCTTATGAAAAGCGCATCCAAGGAAGAGTTTGAGAAGATGTCAGAGCTTGGAGGGTTGATTGCACATTATACCCTTGGTGATGATTTTATTCCGCAGTCTCTGCCTATAGGCATGACAAAGCCAAAAATGAGGAAGAGGATCAAGACCTTATTGCAGGAGCTCGTGCAGGCCAACTTCAGATGGCTATCTAAGGTCGAGGATAATTACGAGACTTATGTCAAGAAGCCATTGACTGATGAAGTGCATCTGTGTTAGAGGACAAGACTTCTTGATTATACTAAAACCCTCTTTGCAGGGGAAAGGAATTATGGATCTGTCTTTGGCAAGATTGATTTTATTTAAAATTTCGCCAGAAATTTTGAGGGGGTTCAATACCTATTTATTTAGAGCGAAATTTTAAATTTGAAAATCGCACGATGAATACCCCAATCTTTAGGTTTGGGATTAGTGCGATTTTCTTTATCTTTTTTTCCTCTTCATTGATGCAACAAAAAGAGCACTCATCTCCATAGGGAAGGTCTCATCTATCTGATATAATTCAGGCATTCCAAACATCTTCATGAAGTCCTCCTTAGGATAGATGTCTTTTAGGAATTCCTCAGGCGGCCTCTCATGCCTCGGGCAGTATACAACAAACTCCCATCCGATACCACCTGGAAAACCTCTCGCCTTGAACAGATGCAGCCGTCTCTCCAATATGCCACCATCCTGTTTGCAGAACATCGAATCATATTCCCTTCCCTCTTGCACATAAATATGGCCAGTCGGGCTTATCTCATAATTAAGCCTGCAAATACCGCATTCAGCATGCTCAGGAAGATAATATGCCTCTTTTGGGCCATCTTCTTTCTTGAAAACAAGAGGCCTATCGCAGCAGCAGATAGTTTTCTCCAGAGAACTTGCATCATTGTCTGATGCGCTGCTTTTGCTCATGAAGGGATAAAAATGCATGAAAGATTTAAAAGTTTTGCAATGAGTATCTTCATTAGCTCCTGGCGTGAATCTCAGCATTCTTCCAAAAAAATAATTATTAACCGGATTTTAAAACCAAGTATTAATAACTAGTGCGGTATTGATTATAGCTATGTCTTTTGTTGAGGAAATAAGGAAGCACAATGCGATTCTTGTTGTAGTCTCTGATATCGCAAATAAGGAGTCTGCGCTTATGGCTTTAAAGGAATCCCAGAATTCATTCCAGAGAATTGGCTATGTCCTTATCAATGAATTCTATAATATAATAATTGAAGAGTTCAATAAAAGAAAGATCGACTTGGGCAAATTCTTTTTTATAGATGCAAAAACAGCAGCAGAGGGCATACCTCCTATATTAGATAACTGTATCTTCATTTCGTCACCTTCTTCTTTGACAGAGCTCAGGGTGGCATTCAATACGCTTATAGAAGAAAGGAACCGCGAGATAGTTTTCTTTGACAGGTTCTCTCGGCTTATGGACTGCGCAGATATCTTTGCGGTCACGAAGCTATTGCATAATCTATTATTGACTACTGCCTCCAATAGCAGGAAGGTCGTCTTTTTTGTTGTTGCAGATGATTCAGATAGGCTTGTCAAGGACATGACGATGTTTGTAGACAAGACGATATCAATATGATCTTCTATTACCTGGGACAAAAAATCAAATTTTATCTTCCGTGGTGAAGCCATTGCACGCCTTCAACACCTATGGCAGCCAGACAGGGCACAGCGACCAGCATTGCAATAGGAGAAACTGCAATCTCCTCGCTGTAGGTATATGTTGTGCGCAGCATCTCAAAAAGTTTCATGAAGTTCACAGGTTCTCTCTGTCTATCATCATATGGCACTTTTCCCTGCATATATATGGCTAGTTTCTCTATTCCCCTATAGAGGCTGCTTGCATAAGGCCTGAATCTTGCAGGGACATGTTCCAGCGCACAGTATGTTGCATCACTTACCAGTTCATCTAACATACTATCACCTTTTTCTTTTTTGTTGTTATTATGCAGTAGTTATATTTTAACCTTTGCACTGTTTATCCCCCGACGGCAAATCCGTGCTGTCTTTATAAACAACAGACAGGATATGGTTTGTTCGCAAATAACACCTGAAGTAAAATATGTGGCAATGCCAACAACAGTGTTATATAATCCTGCTTAATCATCGGTCAATCCGTTATCAGTG
>JAAXVZ010000247.1 GCA_013335235.1 Nanobdellota archaeon
CTGTTAGTGTCACACCGTCTCAAGCTCTCTTAGCGCGTCCCTTGCAATCCATCTTGCACTCTTTGATTCCATCAGAAGAAGTTTATTGCACAAGGTTATTGCTGGTTTCTTTAAGCCAGAGTTCCTCTTCCCTATCTGCCTGACTGCCCAGTTGACAGATTTCTTCACATAATTCCTTTCATCGACAGCGCCTTTTTCGATATAGGGAAACAATTCAAGAAAATATTTGTCATCTGTCTCTTTATTGTGGACTGCAAGTATCGCCATCATGGAAAACCCTGCACGTTTCACATACTCTTCATCTCTTTTGCTCCATCTGATCGCTATCTCTCGAGCATTTTTCATATAAGAGAAAAGATTCAGGCACACCTGGTCACACACATCCCATGAATCAAAATCTGAAACCCAGATCTCAAGCTGTTTGCTGCTTACTTTTTCCGGCTCATCGATCATTCCGGCAAGGATCCTGGCCTCGTGGATGCCTGTGTCCCAAAGTGCGATTGCCAGAGCATGGTCTTTTCCTATCTGCTTTGCAAGCTTCCGAAGAAAAGGTATCTTGACAGCAAGGGCATTTTTAGTATTGATGCCGAACCTGGCCATTCCGACAAGGTCTTTCGGGCAGGAGTTCGCCTTCAATATCCTGATTATTTCGTCTGCTTTCACTTTACTTTTGGAGAGACGCCATCAACTTCCTTAAGACAAATCGCGGCATGTGCCTTGCAAGCCCTACAAACACGAAGTTAGTGAATCCAGGGATTATCACTCCCTTATCTTTCATCAAGCCAGAGTACCCTATCTCTGCAACCTTTGCTGCATCCATAGTGCCCATCATCTCCAGCCTGCTGTTGTTGATGCCTGCCCTCACAAAGAACTTGGTCTTCGTTGCGCCAGGACAGAGGACACATACCTGGACTCCTTTTTTCTTTAGCTCTTCTCTCAATCCTTCTGAAAAAGAAAGCACATACGCTTTGGATGCATAGTATACAGAAGCATATGGGCCGGGGAAATACGCAGCGACTGAAGCTATATTCAAAATCTTGCCATGGCCTTTTTTTGCCATGTCTCTGCCGTATAATTGCGTAAGTGTTGTGAGGCTTGCGATATTCACCTGGACCATCGCATCAGCATTATCTTGGGCGATGAACTCGCCGAAGCTGCCGAAGCCGGCGTTATTGACGAGGATCTCGACATCCAGATTTTTCTTTTTCGTGAACTCGTACAGCTCAGAGACAGACCCGCTTTTCGATAGGTCAAGCGCAATCGATACTGAACCTAGCTCTTTGTCAAGTTTCTTCAGGACTTCCTTGTCCCTTCCAGTGAGGACTAGGTTGTATCCCTCTCTGTGGAATATCTTCGCGAATTCATAACCTATACCTGATGTTGCTCCTGTAATTAGTACTGTTCTAGAATTTTGCTTTGTTCCTTCCACGTAATTCCACCTGCTTATACCTTATCTCTATCTCTTCAAAATCATGGGCTTTTGACTGGTAGCCCTGCATCATCTGCTTGAACGCCTTCTCTGCGATAGTATAGTGCTTGCTCTCCAAGGCCTGTCTCATCAGGTGGAGGTCGACAGCCTTGTCCTCGACATGGACTGAGAAAAAAGACAGTCCGAAATCAATCAGGTATACTGTGTCTTTATGGAATATCATGTTCGAGGTTGTCAGGTCGCCGTGTATTATTCCTGAGTTATGCATGAGAGCGACTTTCTCTCCTATCTGCTTGCAGATGCCCATGTTTTTTTCTAGGATATCTCTCACTTTTTTCCCGTCGATATTCTCCATCCTTATCTCGAACTGCGATTGAGACAGGAGTTTAGGATGAGGGACATCAGGAGGCAATTTTTCAAGGATCTTCGCTTCTCTCTTTGTCCTTGAATTTCTGATAGAGTCATCAAGCTGCTTTAGCCTGTAGGCTTTCTCAACACGTTTTTTTATTATGACCTGGCCATCAGAATATATCTCCGCCTCAGCGCCACGGGATATGAGCTTCATGAGGAGGAGAGAATGGAGAGGGTTTTATAAAAGATTGTCTTTAGCAGTAAACAAAAACATTAGTTTATGGATTCAATGCAATAAAAATATTCTAAACAACCTAAATTAGTAGAGAAAAATACACTAAATTTTTAATAAAGAAAATTTTATCTACTAGTGAATAGTTATGAATAGTGAAGATAATAATTTAGAGTCTCTAAGAGTTACAATAGTAGCACTACTGGTAGCACTAAATCTGGGTATTTTACAACTAGTAGGAAATAAAACATATGAGACAATTACTATAGAGTCAATAATGGTTATTATTGCCAAAGTCTTTGTAGCAGTGGCACTATTAGTTTTTTTCCTTTATATCTGTGTTTTAGGAATACAAAAATCATATAGGTACAAATTTCGGGTAAAAATATATCCATTTTTATATGATTTTGGCATGAGTTTAACTCTACTCATCCTATATGTAACAGCGC